>JADGPY010000138.1 GCA_017882205.1 Chitinophagaceae bacterium | reverse complement strand
GTAATTTGTTTCCTGTTGATCTTTCATTATTTATATTTTGAAAACACAAAAGTAGCATTGCAGATATTGCTTACCAACCCGAAAATTGCTAAGTTTAAAGGATTTTTGTATTCTCTATACACAGACGTAGGATGCTACGTCTCTACAAGAATTTTATTTTATTTATCTTCCCTATCGAATTCAAGTTGTTATGCCAGCAGTACTCAATCCCCGGCCTATCTTTAAACCCGACATTGATTTTAATGTAAAGCATGATATACTTGAGGAGAGGGCAACCATTGTGCATTGCACTATGCACATAATCACTGCGATTCGAATCTGGCCTACAACTTTTCTGATTCAGATGGATGGCAGCCGCAAAAATTTGCTGCAGGCCTATAATATTACGGCTTATCCTGAATGGAAACTTGTATTCATCGGTCATACTTTTACGTTAGTATTTGAAGGGCTTGACAAGCATTGCCTTCTATTTGATCTGTTGGAAGATATTCCTGAAGAGGGAAGATTCTCAGTGAAAAGCATAAAGAGGAATAAGACTGATGTGTATAATGTGCCAATAGAATAATTCTCTGCATCTTCAATCACAAAAATCATAATAATCAAACTAATCACAGTTAAGATCGTCCCTTACTTGCCTCCCTTCCCCAATTATTCTCCGGAGGTTTTTTGCGTGTTGGCCTTGAAGCAGATGTTGTCATATCCTCTGCATCCAATGTGAAATTATCTGTGTTTATGCCGGCTTTCTTTTTTCGCTTCTCCATCCATTTTTTATAATTCTCTGATTGCTTGCTGATCATCACGCAGTCAAACTCTTTGATATAGCTCTGGCCGAAATGAGCATAGGCTTTGTTCCTGAAGTAGTTAAACACCACCTCGATCATTAGGCTGCTGTGCTCTTTGATACCAATTACCGGAGGTTTATTGGTCAGGATTACAGAAATACGATAGTAAGCCATTACTAACAAAGGTAGTAATAAATACTAAAAGAATTAGTAATTTATTACTTAATCTGTAGCACCGGTTGTATCCATAAGCCACCTGATGGAGTGGCCTTTTTTAAAAATATGGTTCAACAATTGCAGTCAGGATAGATATTCCCCAAGGTCAATGTCTATTTTTTGAACCGATTTTTAAAATATACCCTTAAAGGTTTCGCAATATTAATTGGGATCCTATTGATCCTATATATTATTGTGTTCGCTTATATCTCTGCTAATAAACAAAAAATAATAAAGGAGGTAACCCTGGAGATAAGCAAAAAACTAAGTGGAAATGTTACCATTGGCGATGTGGAATTAAGTTTTTTTAGTCATTTTCCCCAGATCTCGGTCGTACTTTCCAAAGTATTGATTACAGATACCCTATTTGCACAACATCATCATGCCTTCTTCCAGGGAGAAAAGGTTTACGCGAGAATCAGCCTGGTAAAACTGGTAAAAAGAGAACCAGCTATCAACGGCCTCCGTATAGATCATGGAAGCTTTTATGTATTCACGGATTCAACAGGTTATTCAAATAGCTATTTGTATACACAGAAAAGAGATTCTGCGGGCCACGCTGCAACCTCCTCTGATAAGAGTGACTTAAAATTAATTGAATTAAAAGATGTAAGAATAATAGTAGATGATAAGACAAAGAATAAACTACATGATCTAATCGTGCATAATCTATCTGTAAACCTTGAGGATAGAGATTCATCATTTCTCGTATTTGATGCAAAGGCTGATATATTGGTACATAGCCTTGCATTCAATCTCAAGGCAGGAAGCTTTATCCAGGATAAAACCTTACAGGGAAGTTTTGACGTAGGATACGATAAGAAGCTTAAGCAATTGCAGGTAGACAGCATAGATTTTAAATTATCAGGCCAACCTTTTAACGTTACTGGCCGATTTGATCTTGTAGGACCAGATCCACAATTCGACCTCCGGGTACATACGAGTAATATTCTCTACTCTTTTGCAAAATCATTAGTGACGGCCAAAATTATTACTGCATTATCGATAGTTGATGTAGATCAAAAATTGGATATAAATGCCAGCTTAAGTGGACCCTTGAAAGTTGGAGAACCTTTAATAATTGTTAAATGGGTTATAAAAGGGACACATCTTCAAACACCTTTTTTTGATTTTGATAATGCCTCCTTTACCGGGTATTATACAAATGAAGTAGTGGCAGGATTGCCAAGAAAGGATCCCAATTCGGTGATTATCATGCGGGATTTTTCTGCCAGTTGGCAAGGCTTCCAAATGACTTCTGAGAAAATTGAGATCTTAAATTTATTCAGGCCATTAATGACCTGTGATCTGAATTCAAGTTTTTCATTAACTAAGCTTAATGATCTTATTGGAAGTAATTCAATACAATTACTGTCTGGGGATGGTACAGCCAACCTTACCTACAAAGGACCTCTTGAAAAAAATGATAATACGAATTCATTTGTTAATGGGGCGATTACTTTAAAAAATGGTTCTGTATTGTACGCACCACGCAATGTGGAAATGAAAAATGTAAATGGACGGGTAGTATTTAAAAATTCTGACGTATTTATTGAAAATCTCCAATGCAATGTTTTTAATAATAAAATTTCAATGGAGGGGCAGGCAAAGAACTTGATTACGCTTATTAATACAGAACCAAACAAAGTTAAAATCGATTGGAATATTTATTCTCCATCCCTAAATTTGGCCTCATTTACATACTTATTAAAACCAAGAACAAAGGTCTTCAACAAGACTCATAGGAAAAGTAAGATAGCAAATATTGCAAGGCTTATTGACCAGGTGCTAGACCAGGGGAGCCTGGATGTTACCCTAAAGGCAGGAAAGCTGTTATATAAAAAGTTTGAAGCAAATAATGTAAAAGCATCGGTTTCATTACTACAGAATAGTTATATAATTAATAATGTAAGTATGGAACACGCAGGTGGGCATATGAATTTGAATGGATCGCTTGTTCAATTGAACAGCAACACCTACGAAAAAAATGATCATCAGGCAAAATTGGTTGTAGATATGGATAATGTTGATGTAAGTAAATTGTTCGATGCCTTCAATAATTTTGGCCAGGATGGAATAACCTCCCAAAGCCTGGAAGGAAAGTTAACTGCAAAAATCAATGTTTCATTAGTGCTTGATGAAGATGGAAAAACAATACCTTCCAGTGTTGAAAGCATAGTAGACTTCTCATTAAAAAATGGTGCCCTTAACAATTATGAGCCGCTAAAAAAAATTCAGAATTTTTTATTAAAGAACAGGGATTTTGATAATATTCGTTTTGCTGAATTAAAGGACCGCCTTGAAATTAAAAACCAGGAAATTAAGATCAACAGGATGGAGATCCAGTCCAGTGTAATGTCAATGTTTGTTGAAGGTATTTATAGTAAGAAGGGGACCACGGATATGAGCATACAGGTTCCGTTTAGTAATATTAAAAAACGTGGAGCAGATTTTAATCCTGAAAATATTGGTACTGATAAAAAGGGAGGACGTGGCATTTTTATAAGAGGTCGCCCCGGTCCTGATGGGAATATTAAATTTAAGCTGGATCTGTTCAATAAATATAATAAGGAGAAAAAGGCCAGTTCTTAGCCTGCCTGCCGGTAGGTAGGTAGGATGATTGTAAAAGTATAAGAATTTGTTACTATATTAGATATCTCAATAAATAAATCTTGTTATTATGAAACTTAAAGCATTTCCACTATCAGAAAGCATAAAGGTAGTTCCAATCTATCACGATAAATCTCTTGCAACAACCCCTGCTAAGTTAACCTACCGGGGCGGGCCTTTGCTTGCGAATGCAGAGGTGTATACCATCTTCTGGGGGGCAAGCTGGAGCACTACCTTATCAAGCCTTGCAAATACTATAAACAAATTTTTCACTGCTATTCTTCAAAGCAGTTTAATGACGCAAATGAGTGAATATAATACCACGAAATATAAAATTGGCAATGGGAAACTTAAGGGAACAACCACTATTACGACTGGACTTCCTGCAACCCTCATTACTGACACCCAGATCCAGGCACAATTAAGCAAATGGATCAAGTCAACAAAGAATTTTCCTCAACCAGGTGCCAATACTCTTTATTTTATTTATTTGCCAAATGGGGTTAGTGTTTCTATGGGTGGAAGTAAATCATGCAGCTCATTTTGCGGCTACCATAATGCTATCGGACAAAATATTTATTATGCAGTAATGCCCTATCCGGGTTGCAGCGGTTGTCGAAGTACCTTGTCTGTAACAGATGCGGTTACAGGAACCAGCTCACATGAACTTTGTGAAGCGATTACTGATCCTATTCCGGGAAGCGGATGGTATGATGATAACAATGGAGAGATTGGTGATATATGTGCATGGAAATTCAAAACACTTGTTGGGTATAATGTTCAGCTTGAATGGTCTAATAAACAGAATAAGTGTGTATAAGAGAGCCAGTTCTTACGCTGCTTGACTGATTTGCCTAATATCGCATTCCACAATACTTGCCAGTGTATATATATTAACACCGTTCAATACACAAAAAATAAAGCATTCCGTCATTATAGAATCTAAATAGCCAGCTTCTTCTTTTGAAAATAAGGGAATTCCCTGATGATCATTTAAAACTCTTAAATCATTTGCAGGGTCAAATTTCCCCCCATATCTACTGTACATTTCATACAGAAAGTCGCATATGGAATCTATGTTGGTAATCTGAAATTGTATCATGAGATTTTTTTGTGGATAATACAAAGGTGCGTACAGACGTTGCATTGCAACGTCTGTACGCAAATTATTAATGTATGACCTTAGTTCTTACATAGTTGCCTGATGCATCAAACTGAATGGCGTATTTGGTATTATTCGCGTCGATCACTACACAATATCCCTGGATGACACCATTTATAGTAATTGAAAATGCCTTATTGAAAACATAGCCCGGATAGGTTGCAGTCAAATAGGATAAGACATTCGATGGCAATGCGCTTTGATCTATTGGATTTCCCCTGCCATCATGTGCGGGCAATTGCATCCTGTTTACAAAATTGCCATTCGCATCAAAGGTGGTCGCGAATAAGCCATTATCCTTACTAAGAATAACATAACCTCCTGACCTTGTTTTTGCTGCACGAATTAAAGTATCTGTTGGATAATTGGTTGAAAAATAAGTCAGAATTGATGCGGGTAATGCGCTAAAAGCTAATGTGTCACGTTGCCTTCCATCCCTGTCCTGGAAACAACCTCCGTCATGCCATCCATTTCCTAACAGATCATGGCCCTCCCGTTGTTCAAGTATTTGAAGAAAATTACCATTGGAGTCAAACTTCAAACCGATAGGGTTTCCGTTAAATTGAATAATTACCCCATACCCTTGTAATACTCCACTTGCATCGAAAATTGAAAATGCTTTAAGGAATGTATAGCCAGAATAGTTGGTTGATAAGTAATTTGTAATTGAAGCAGCCAAACTGCTAAAGGCTACCGAATTGCGATACCCATGTGCAGGACAAGTATTTAATACATAGATCGAATCACTGGTTGTACTTGTACTGTTGGTTGTACTTGTGCTGGCAGCTACGGCAATTGCCTGAAGTTGAAGTGCAGCAGCCTGAATGGCAGCAGAGCTGGCAGTATTGACGGTAGCTGACAGGTCCTGCTTTTTGCATGATGGTAATGCTAAAATTAGAGCTACGGCTACATTTACGGTAAAAGCTTTAAATGGATACTTCATTTTTTTGAGGGTTTAAAGTTTAAATAATTTGATTAGTGAAAAATTAGTTGTGCATCTGTTGGGGTAGATGTAATAGTCTGAGATATTCGTTGGGTAAAAAAATAGTAGATGAAACGGCTTTAAGGGATCATTAACAAAACCGCCTCTTACCAGTAATTATATTTGTCAAGTCTGCCCAACCATAATTATATTTAATACATCTACACTAAAGGAAATCAACTGCGTGGAGGAACTTCAATTATTAATACATCGATGTATCAAGGGGGATCGACATTCCCAAAACGAACTATATAAGTTGTTTTCCCAAAAAATGTTTATCATTTGTCTACGTTATTCACCAAACCGGCAGGAAGCTGAAGATAATTTACAGGAAGGCTTTCTTAAAGCCTTTGAATTCCTTCACCAGTATAAATTTACCGGCTCATTCGAAGGTTGGCTAAGAAAGATAATGGTTAATTGTGCACTACAAAAATATAGAACCAAGAAGGATCTCCATGCAATAGTGGATATCGAAACTACATCCTTACATGAGATTGGCAATGAAGATATCATTTCCCAAATAGGGACTAAAGAGCTTTTACGTATGGTGCAAAAATTGCCTAATGCTTACAGGATGATATTTAACCTGTATGTGTTCGAAGGTATGAAACACCGCGAAATCGCTGAAGAGTTGGGAATATCTGAAGGCACTTCTAAATCCAATCTTTATGACGCAAGAATTATTCTACAACGCTCAGTCACAAAAAGCCTGCAGGTTGCTAAACAATCAAAAGATTCATCATTATGAATGAAAATCTACCCGATATTGATAAATTATTCAAATCTGCTATTGAGCAGCATGATGACATTCCCTCACCCGGGGTTTGGGATAGTATTGATAACAAACTCGATAAGAGTAATGTTGTTGATATAAATAAAAAATATATCCAGTTAAAAAGGATTGCCATCCTGTTATTACTGCTATTATCAGGAGTTGTTTTTTATGAATATAACAGTTACAGGAATAAACGGGATATTGTGAAAAATAATCCTGTTCAGAAACCCCGGAAAGAGGCGAATCCAGGGAAACCATCTTCATCTGCCGGCCTTGACAGTGTTAGAAATTCTTTATCAAATAATTCGACTCAATTACCAAAGGATAAATCACCAATCAATGATAACAAGCAAGTCATAACTCAAAACGAAAACAATAGAAATAAATCAGGAAAGGATTACCAGCACTTTAAAAAGAATGACTCCAGGGCATCTGAATATTCAGGAAATGATTTACCTGATAACAAACAAGTGGCAGTGAAGAGATCAACTAAGGATTATTCCATAAAGAATAAATCAGCAAACAGGAAGGGGGTTATGAAAGTTAAGATCGATAATGCCCAACCATCCTCTATTCAGGATCAGGATAATGCAAATGTTGCAATACAAAAAGACATCGCTCCCCGAAAATACTATTCAAATATTGATTTAATGCCTCTTGCAACTAAGGATTTTGATAAATCGCTAAGGGAACCGATAAAAAATGTTGTAAAAAACGATAGAAAAAATAATTCAAAAAAAACCAGGATTTCAAGGCTTTCAATCAATCCTTTCTTTTCACCTGATTTTGCATTCTATAGTCTGATGAATGATCAACCTCATGGGCGTGGTGATGATAAACATGATATTAAAAAAGATGAAAAGCACCAATTTTCTTATACTACTGGTGTTCTGGCTGATTATTCATTGAGTTCACATTTAGGAATTCAGTCAGGGATTGCTTTTTCAAAGACTACTATCAATAGTGAATCCAAAAATATTTATGCTGAGCGTGATAACTCAGGGAATATTAAATATCGGATTAATGGATCGTGCGGATATGTATACATTTTACCGAAATCCAGTGGTCCCCCAGCCGTAGGGGATAGCATTAAAGCCGTGAGCTCAAAAAACGAATTAGAATATATCCATGTTCCTGTTGCAATAAAATATAATTTATCTATTGGCAAATTCACCTTTGATGCGACAACAGGGGTGGCCGTTAATTTTTTGACAAAAGGCTCCATCAATACTGTGGTCGATAATGGTATCACAAAGGAGGCGCAGGTCATCAATAATGTGGAAGGTTTAAAGAAATCATATCTTGATGGCCTGATAGGATTTGGAGCTCAATTTAACTTAAATGGAAAATTAGCGATTACCTTTGCGCCTACGGCCAGGGTAGCTATAACAGCTATTAACAGTGGTGCTGCAGTAAAAACATATTCAAACTCCCTGGGCATTTCTGCAGGAATCCAGATAAAATTATAACTCTTATGTTAAAGCGGTTTTCACATTACTTAAACGAAAGTAAATTCATTCAATACATAAAAAATAATAGCATTTTCAATGGTATTCTAAGCCGAATTGCTTAAATTTATCCTAAATTATCTTTCTATGAAAATGAACATTCGCTTATCACGCTATTTCTTCATTTTAGTTTTGGTGTTAACCATTTCTACTACTTTGTCAGCACAGAATTTTTACAGGCATAGAGACTATTATCATTACTATCCTGATTATCGTTCTTATGGATATTTTGGTCCGGGTATTTTTAATTATAATTATGGATATCTACCCGTAAGATCTTCATTCCCTTATTACGCTCCTTACTTCGGTATCAGGCTGGATGTATTGCCATTCGGATATCGAACAATTTTTGTGGGTGCAGATCCATTTTACTATTACGATGGAACTTATTATACCCATAGGAATAATTATTATGAAGCAACAACAGCTCCTATTGGAGCAAAATTACCTGAACTTCCTTCAGGATCAAAAGCAGTAGTCATTGATGGGATGAAATACTATGAGCATAGAGGCACTTACTACAAGGAAGAGATATCAGGCGACAACCATCTCTTGTATGAGGTTGTGGGTACAAATGGCGTATTGAATACACCACAGG
>JADGPY010000137.1 GCA_017882205.1 Chitinophagaceae bacterium | reverse complement strand
AATGACGTTCAGACTAATATGAAAAAATTAAAAGAAATAAGAAATCAGTATTATGCACATAAAGACGAAAATCCCGATCATAATATTTACGAGATAAAATTTTATTACATAGACTTTGCTTTTTTGTTAAGAACTGCTGAATTAATTATTAGTGAATTGATGATCAAAATATTCGAGCCATCTTTTACTTTTTCACCGTACGATGGCATTGATGTTGATAGTTTTTTGAATAATTATATGGAGAGTGTAAATGCTCTGAATTTATTAAAGCTAAGAGGCCTTAAATTAAATCCTCAATAATGTATTTTAAGTATCACTCAATTTACGAACCAGTTATAAGATGATAGAATACATTGATAACAAAATAAATTTATTAGAGTGCTGCTTAAAAACTACAACCAACGTTTACCAGAAAATATATATTCACATGAATTATCCCATTTGGGGTTTCTATGGCCGAGGTCTCACAGGTAAGTATATTCGAATGAAATGCTTTTGTTGTGAAGACCTGGCAAGACAGCAAAAAAATTTAAAGATTTTGCTGCTGTTAGGCAGTAAATAAAATTACGCCGGCTGGAAATTTAAAAGCCGTACTTTTTTTATCGCAAGCTTCCACCGAAAACATCGCCATGCAAAATTGTGCTAAGCTAAACTAATATTGAATAACTGTATATTTACTAATCACTTTGCGCATCAAAAATTTATGGCCATTGCTTCCATGTAATTTTTTATTTAAATGCTTGCTTTGCTTGCAATTGATTGTTATAATAAGCTACAATGCTACCTGCCAGAATTATATTTTTGCGCAGCTCAACGGCACACCGCTTAATACAACGGGGTGGAACCTGCAGGGAAACGCACACGTAGCAAATATAACGGGCACGGGGAATTCGGAATTACTTGTTTGTTCAGTTACCGGCGCCAGCGGTGCTGTATTTTATAACCAGCCTATTAATCTCTCTATGTGCAGCCGGTGGAAAGCAGAATTCGATTTTCGAATGTTCGACGGGACAGGAGCAGACGGGATCGCCTTTTGTTTCCTGGATGTGCCTCCTTCCGGTTTTGTTACGGGTGGCGGTCTTGGCATACCCAGCACTGCCAATGGATTAAAGATATGCTTCGATACCTGGAATAACTGTATCCCATTCGACCCGAATACTGTGCACGTGGACATGCCCAAGATAGAGATCAGGTGGGGCAGTGGCTACGACGAATGCGTCAATCAGCCAACAAAAGATAATTCAGATGGAGGCATTTCTTTCATACATTCAGCAAATTATAACCATGCTAAAATAACCTATGACAACGGTAGTATACAGGTGTTTGTAAACGACAGCTTATATATAACCGGTTACCAGCAGTTTAATTTTAACGGTTACCTTGGCTTTACTGCCAGCACCGGTGGCTATAGTGATAATCATTCTATAAAGAATGTGATTATTTATACGGAAATGCCACCTTCTTATGCGGGTAGCCCCACGAGTCTTTGTCCCACTGACACTGTCCGGCTTGGAGGTCCTTCTAATCCAACGTATGCTTATACATGGTATCCTTCAACGGGCTTAAGCGATGCATCTGTTTCAGCACCATTATTGCGTGCTACCAACGATTCCAGTGATTCCAGGGTGTATAAGTATTATGTAAAAACCTCATTCAGCAACAAACCGGGGTGTGCTTCGGTAGATAGTGTAGCCATAAAAGTTTATTCCAATCCAAAAGTTCACTTTATTACTCCTGATATTTGCCTGACTGATGCCATCGCACAATTTTCTGATAGCACGTTCACCAACGATAACACAACACTCCCATTTTTATATCAATGGAACTTTGGCGATCCAAATGCGCAGGCAGGTAATCCGAATACATCTTTAGCACAAAATCCCTCTCATTCCTATAGCGCTGCAAGCAATTATTTGGTGGGGTTAAAAGTTACCAATAGCAAAGGTTGCACCGATAGCCTTTCAAAAATATTTACTGTTAATGGTGCAGTGCCCAAAGCGGGGTTCACGGTGAATAATGCAACAAACTTATGTAGTAACCAGGCAGTGGAATTAATCAGTCAGTGCACTGTTGATTTTGGCTCCATCACCAAAGTGCAAATATTTTGGGGAGATACCGCCACGGTATCTTACATTGATGATCATCCATTTCCGGGAAAAATGTATTATCATAATTATCCCAACCCGGTTACAACCAACCCTTCGAGTTACACTATTAGAATGATTGCTTTCTCGGGAATATCATGTGGCAATGAATTAACCAAACAAATAAGTGTGCTGCCCGCACCGCATATTCAATTCAGCCCTATTGCCGCTTTATGCGATAATGGTTTACCGGTTAATATTATACAGGATGCCCAGGTGCCCGGGATGCAAGGTAGCTTTACCTATTTTGGAGGAGGTGTATCAACAGATGGTATGTTCGACCCGCGGAACGCAGGACCAGGTACCGCCAGCATATTATACAAGTTTACGGCCTCAAATAACTGTATTGATTCGGGGTCTGAAACCATAACCATAATTCCTTCGCCAGTAGTAAATGCCGGCCCTGATTTGTATGTGTTGCAAAATGAAAGTACCGTCATTAACGCAACGGCACCGGGCACTGACTTGAAATATAAATGGTTTCCTCCCACCTTTCTTGACTATGATACATTACTAAAACCTGTTTGCACGCCGGCATATGATACCTACTATACACTCACTGTAACCGGGGAAGGTGGTTGTAGAAACAACTCCCAGGTTGCTGTAAAGATATTGCGGAGCCCTCTTATTCCAAATGCATTCAGCCCTAACGGTGATGGAATCAATGATACCTGGGGCATTAAATACCTGGCCTTGTATCCTAATTGCGATGTACGGGTTTTTAATCGTTATGGGCAGTTAATTTTTCATTCTATTGGGTACAACCATCCCTGGGATGGCACCTACAAAGGCCAACTTATGCCCGTGGGAGTCTACTGTTATATCATTGATACCAAACGACAGAAAAATTTATTTACAGGTATTGTTACATTGATGAGATGAACAGTAGGCACTTTAGTTCATCAAAGAACGCTACGCTGGAACTGCGGCTTAATAGAATTACTATCGATGAAATTTTGCTGGCTTAGCCCGTATTTTGCCAAGCCCAATGTAAGCTGTAGTTTGGTCATGAAGCGCCTACCTAACGGTGAATGTCAATATATTTGATTGTCTGCCGCAATAAAAAATCTGAATGTCATAAGTCCCCTTAACCAATTTGTAGTTCTCCGTAGTTGTAACAGCTAAGTCAAATAAACTATATTGTCCTGTCAGGAATTGTCCTGGTTTGAGATTGTGATACTTATCTTTCAATTGTTCTTCATTATAAATTTGGGATTCTAGAATTCTTTTATTAGCATATTTCAATACAGATTTTCCCGTCTTTTTATCTGTCAATGAAACTGATGTCCATGCCGGACCGCCAGTTGTTGATTTGGGTTTGTCAAACAACCCCCGCTGGCGCAAGTATGCAGGGCAGATTAAGAGTGTTGGCGTACTTGTGCTTTGTTAGTATCTTAGTTTAATGAGTAACAAATATAAATTTTCCGATCAGGACAAATTATACTTTATAAGCTTTGCAGTAATAAACTGAATTGACCTGCCTACCGCAGGCAGGTGTTTTTGTTCGAAAAGTAGATGAATGTGGAGGCTTAAATGAATGGTTACAAGTGGCTCCTGATGCTCAGGCTGTATGTGACGCCCTTAAAAATAATTAAAAATCAAAACATGAAATCATTGATATTTCTTTCAATTTACATCTTATTGGCTTTAAAATGTCACAAGATGGGAGGGGCTAAATATGCTTTAGACATTAAAAATAATTCAACTTATGCAATAGCTTTTTATGTGGCAGCCTTAGGAATAGAACATATGTATCCAGATACCACATTACAAACTTTTAAGCCTTCCATGCAAGTAATTTTACCTGGCGCGTCGGCACCTTGGTATATAAGTGTTTCATTTGATGAGTTGTTCAAACTTTTGCCTAGGGACACCTTATCCTTATATTTATTTCATCAAGATACTT
>JADGPY010000136.1 GCA_017882205.1 Chitinophagaceae bacterium | reverse complement strand
TTTCATATGCGGTGCAACAACATACAGAGCGGCTTAATGGCTATGGCATTGTTCGTGAATTAGTAGGCCATGGGTTGGGAAGGGAATTGCATGAAGATCCGCAGGTACCTAATTATGGCAAAAGAGGCTCAGGAGCTAAACTAAAAGAAGGGGTTGTAATTGCCATTGAGCCCATGATCAACATGGGTAAAAAGGATGTATATAATGACGCAGATGGTTGGACAGTCCGTACAAAGGATGGCAAACCTTCAGCGCATTATGAACATACGATCAGTGTGCAAAAGGATAAAGCTGATATACTTTCTTCATTTGTTTCCATTGAAAGTGCTGAGAAAGCGAATGCAAATTTGGTTTCGGATTATTATTAAAAATCATGTTTCTTTCCGGTTATTTCCAATAAAATTCAAATATTCTGTAATCTCTTCTTTGGATAACCCACTGTCCGTTCGCTCCCTCCTCGCCTCCGGAACGCTTAAACGTCGCTTAAAGATCGCAAAAGCATCTCTCGCGCATATCCATTCTTCCATAGTAATCTTGTTTCATTAATCACATTTTAAAAAATAAACAGTATAGCAAAAGCATCACTAAACCTCCCCATCGGCTTCAGCATGGCAGATTTTTCCGTCTACCCAATGGTCGGCGTTGATCCGCTCTTACATTACTTGCTTCAGTTAAGGTTCTTTCATTAGGGAGGCAAAGCGGCATAGCAAAATAAAAACAAACCCGATTTTCTCTGGCTTAAACACCGGAAACATTACCTAAGAGAAAGTACACTTTATTTTGACGACATACATGGCCTATGTTTCTATGCAAAACCCGGATTCTACTTAACATTGATAATAAAAGGCGTCCGGGCTCCTGTGAATCGCCATGGACCTCCCGAGCTGCTAAGCATTTCTGTGTTGTAACCGCCGATGATAGCCTTAACCTCTACGGTAAGTAGATCCCAGTTGTCACCTGTCAGGCCGCTTGCCGCATTGGTGGAAACTTCAATCGACCTGATCATTGCTTGCGCAACAGGCTGGCGGAGTACTACCTGGGCTGTCTCATCGTAATTTGGTAACCAGCGACCGTTCTGACTGATATTCGGATAGTATTCTATAGAGTTGTCCTTCAGAATTACCGTCACATCAACATGGTCTGCCCCGCCACGCATATCATCCGTGCCGGTGCTGAAATGAAACAGGAGTTCGTGAATGAGTCCGTCTGAAGGATAAACCGGATTTGTTATTACCGGGGGATTTACAAAAACATACCTGTTGTCTACAAAATAGGTGCGCCAACGATCACCTGGGTGTTCCAGATAGTAGAACTCTTTTGCTGTTGAGTTAGGAAGGAGTGTTAAGGTTTGGGCTGGATAGTTAGGATCAAAAATGTAGATCTTGATATCTTCCTTATAATTGCCAAGATCGAATTGGTACCTGCCTATATCATATCCAATGGCCAATACCTGGTGGTCATGATTGAGGGTTCCTTCTGATCCCTTGAGTCCGAGTGGTACGGGAACGCCCCGATCGATAAAAGAAATGAGCTCACGTAGTCGTTGGTTGATACCCCAGTTGAAGAATTCAGTTGTACGTATAACAAATGGGTTGACACTGATCTCAAGCCACTTGTCGACATTAGATGCCAGGGAATTAACCTGTCTATTATAAATGTATGCCTGCATCGGTGTGTTGTTGGCTGGTCTGTATGATTGATTGGGTATCGACCTGCCGGCATTGTAGTAGTCTAGCGCTGCATATGACATGCCACCACAGAGACCCCCTGTCTCAATATTTATGGGAGGCCCTATGACATTGTTATGGAAAGTGTTACTAAATCGGAAGCCGTGCTTTGCCGGGTCAAAGCTGGTCCACCTGGCAGTGGGTGAAGCTGATGATTGAGGTGTAACGGCAATGGTTAGGCTCGTTCTGGAAGGATTAAGTTCGTCACCGAAGTAAGGACCGTTTGGAGCGCTGTATACTGCAAAGAGCACCCATGAATGAGTACCCGCTTGTAATCCTTTAACAGTATAAGTTGTTCCGCTTACATACACCGGTTGGGTTCCGGCCCCGGGACGAGTTACACCGGGTTTCACTCCTGGTCCCTGAAGGTTATAGTTCATTGCGTTTGGTACGGAGTTCCATGCAAGGATTACATCGCCATTCGCCTGCTGCATTGCTCTGAAACCGGTTGGGTTCGCTGCAATCGTCAGGGAGGTTGTTGATGGATTCATCTCATCACCGTAGTATAGCCCGGAAGGGCCGTTGTACATTGCAAAAAGCACCCATGAATGGGTACCCGCTTGTAATCCCTTAACAGTATAGGTTGTTCCGCTTACATACACCGGTTGGGTTGCGGCCCCCGGACGAGTTACCCCGGGTTTCACTCCTGGTCCCTGAAGGTTATAGTTCATTGCGTTTGGTACGGAGTTCCACGTAAGGATCACATCTCCATTGCCGATCCGTGTTGCTGTGAACCCAGTCGGATTCTTTGGGCGTAAAAGGTCGGGGACCCGGATAGTGTCGGTAAGTTTGATTTTGGGAACAGATGGCTTGTTTGTTGAAATGGCATCCATGACACAACGGATTGAATGACCATTTTTTTTATTGTTGTTAGCACGAAGTACACTGGCAGAATTGTAATACATAGCCCGGTACCAAACCTTCCCGGTAGTTCCATATTCTGTGGCCGACCACCAATATCCATCCTGGCCCCTGAGGGTGAAAGCAGCATTAATGTCCCGGTGGCCTGCCGGAAGGGCTGTGAAACCGCTTTCATTTGTTGCCCCCCCTCATTAAGCTTGTTCCAATAAGTTTTGCTTGTATCTTTTAATTTGCCACCTGCAATTTTTTCACCACCCAAATAAGTTGTCAGTATTGTCCATTCTTCATCAGTGGGAATATGCCAGCCGGCGGGGGCAAGTTTTCCGCTATTTACGGCATACCAGTTATATAATGCTCCATAAGCATTGTTGTTATCAGTATTATTATACCAGCAAAATCCCGGAGTAAGTAAATTACTCCAATCCTTACTATCTGATACCAGTGGGAGGGAACTGCCATCATTGTACCTGGTGGTTTTCAGATTCCCGGCCATCCATACTTGTGTACCTATTTTGACAGTTTGATAATTGTTGCCATCTTTGTCCATGCAGAGTATCCCGGTGGTATCGGCTATACCTGCAAAACCAAACAGATGGTTCTGTGCATGAGTTTTCAGCATAATAAGCGCTGAGAAAATTATGATGGTTGATTTTTTCATGATCTTCAGTTTTTAATGTTCCTGATCATTTATTCAGTCCTTATCCGGGAAAAAAGCTAATTCGCCAAAACCACCGGTCTCATAAATACTAAACCAACCTAATCTTTTCATCCAGGTACCGTCTAAATTCTTGTCGTAATATAACCTGAGTTTATATTGGCTTGTTTTCTTTGTTGTATTGTAGTAGATGGTAAGCTCATTTCCTTTTAAACTCCATTTGCCATCATTAGCCCTGGTCGTGATAGTTACTTTGTCATAATTATCATCATATCTTGTTTTAAATGATGTACCGCCGCTCCATGAAAATGTGCCATTAGAATAAAACTCATAAAATGAACCTGTTGAGGAACTCTTTGCTGCCCATTTGCCAATAATGGAAATAGGTACAGGATCTGGTTTGTAATTTTTGAAGCTTAAGCTATGTAATAAATAAATATATTGATCTCTTAAATGTTCAACTAAATTTGACCATAATGCTGCAGATTTTTGCTTATAACTCCCTGCAAATATTGCAACCTGGTTGTTTACCTGTACTAATAATAGGGTAGCACTAAGCAGCGACTCACTGTTATCGGTTTGCTGTATATCCCTGTGTTCTATAATATAATTATATCCATTTGTTGTAGTGCCTTTATATGTAACAGGGAATGGAGCACTCCAATGATTGTAATTATTCCAGCCCTTAAAAACTGAAAAGAAAAGAGTATTCATATCTGTTTCTAAATTACCTGATGAAGGTTGCATGGGTAATACTGAGATAATCATTGGTACATGTTGATCTGTTAATACAGCTGATAACACAATTTCATTGGCTTTTACAACTTTACTAAATCCTGGCGGAGGTGTAAATTCATAATCGCTTAAAGTACCTTTTCCATTTGAAGCTGAAATTGCACCAGGTTTATTTAAACTTAACTTTTTTAAGAAACTATCTACATCCGGTTGATATGCCTGGTTGTTAAAAACAATCAGTATACTGGCTGCTTTGCCCGTGTTAGTATAAGTTGAAAGAATAGCTGCGGAATTTCCACCATTAAATTCAAACAGGGCAACGCCTGTCATAGTTTCCCAGTCGTTTAGGTTTTTTCCTTTTGAACATTGTGGTTTTATCGTTACTCCAAGATTTGTTGCTACTAACTCCTGCCATTCGTTATCAAAACTGGCTTGCAGCGTTTCTTTGCCGGATGTATTGGCATATAACGAAATGATGCAATAGCTTCCTTTTTTGGCATCGGTGATGGTATAAGAAACCATACTGCTTTTTATTTCTTTTTTCCACTCTTTTGGTTCGGTATAGTTAAATACATCGAAAGTAGTTTGGCAATAGGCGTTGAGGCTGATACCTGATATGATGGTGAAAAAAATATATTTCATTTTAATGATTTGAATGGTAAAGAATACAATGTCACAAATATTAAGTAGTTCATGCAGAAAAAGAATGACCATGGTCATTGAATATTCTGTTACAGCACATTTCTTTTTAAAATAACCATACCTCTGTATTCTTTTTTCATTAGGGAAAAATCAGGTAAGGGTAACTCAATTCTGCTGCAGATTGTATATCCCAATTTTTTATAGAATTCGATTGCATCAGTACTGGTATCCATCGCTTTTAAAAAAATGATGTCTTTTTTAAGTTCCCGGGCCTTCTGCAGCGCTACCTGCATTAATCTTTTGCCAAGCCCCTTACCCTTACCTTTTTTATGAAGATAAATTCGCTCTACCTCCAACGCATCTATCGTCTCATAACCCGTTAATGTTGACGTTAATACAATTTTCATATACCCCAGATACACCCCGTCTTCAACTGCAAGAAAATACTCAATATTGTTATCTTCCAATTCCTTTTCAATTTTATCCTCTGCATAAGCATACTCTTCCATGTACCATTGTGCACCACCGGCATGCCATAAGTGTAAGTAATGTTCCTGGTAAATATTTCTGGCAAGCTCAGTAATAAGTAACTTATCTGTAAACGAAGCTTTATTTATAATGATCATTATTTCAGTAAAGAAACGGTGAGAAATATATAATTGCAAAATTACACTTACTGTACATTCAGCTTGTTATTATTCAAACAAAAAGGATAAGAATTTTCTACCAATATTGAATACCCAGGGCATTCTTCAACCCACGGTATTCATTGTTTTGTATACGCGAGGTTTTTCTCCCATTTACTTTGTCTTTTCACCTGGTATTTAATGAAGTGCTGCTATACTTTTATAGCAAAACTATAATTATGCAGCACAACCAAAACTTAGAAGAAAGATTCAGCGACGATCATGAAGAAAATCTACGGATTGAAAATGATATTCTCAAATTAAAACTACATGCCTCCTATGGCAGTGATGTGAAAATGGGTGGATCCGAAGGACTGCCACCGGAAATTGAAAACATGTTTCTTAAAAATGTATTTGCTTTTGAAGAGGCAATGCAAAATGAAGAGCTGATGAAGATTTATGAGCATCTTGGAAAGCCGGTTTTCAAAGCTTCCGAAGAAATTGATGAGGAGAATATTTCTGTGGAATTAGCAAGGATCTTATCACTACTTGAAGAGCATGGGATCCAACTGGATGTGTTGGGAACTTATGAGGATCGAACCATCTACAAATTTGTTACTGAAGAATTATTTGAACATGAGGTATTAATGAGCCCTAAGTTACCTGGATTTACCTTGCATTTTATTTATGAGGAATTTCATCCAAATCATACATATGACATAGAAAATCGTGTACAGGAATTTTTTACTGACTGGTTTGAAAGAAAATTTGACGAGTACAGTTTTGAACTGGCAAATTCAATGCTTATTGCTGATGGCCAGGTGATGAAAAAGGAAGAACTGTTACAAAAACTGCAATTAGTATTTGAATCTTATACAGCATTTACTGATAAGGAATATTCGATCCGCGATATTAAATTTCAAATAAATGATGAAGATAGTACCGGGATGGGATACGCTGAGGGTGATGTGAAATATTATGCGACGCTTGAGGATGGTAAACAAATCCTTATAGGTGGTCCATTCAAATTCTACATGTCTTATGACAATAACTGGTGGCAGATTTTTTATTTTGTATTCCCGGGATTCGAATGGTAATTGATATTCAGAGTATCTTGCCTTCCGATGAATAAAAGGTTAATTGTTATTGGAGGGGGTGCGGCAGGTTTTTTTTGTGCCGTGAATGCGGCAGCAGCTAACCCGAAACTTGAAGTGATCATTATTGAACGATCAGGTAAATTATTAAGCAAGGTAAGAGTGAGTGGTGGCGGAAGATGTAATGTAACCCATGCATGTTTTAGTATTTCTGAGATGATAAAGAGTTATCCACGGGGAGCAAACTTTTTGAAGAAATCATTCACTTATTTTTTTACTACCGATACTGTTAGCTGGTTTTCTGATCGTGGTATAATATTAAAGACGGAGGCTGATGGAAGGATGTTTCCGATAACCAATAATTCTGAAACCATTATTGATTGTTTGGTGAGAGAAGCTAATAAGTACAAGGTTCAGATAATGATGAACAAAGAGGTAAAGAGGATAGGGTATAATGTTGCGGCTAAACTTGTAGACCAGAAGATGAAGGAAACTGGAGATCAGAAGAGGGAGGCGCCTTCTATCACATTAACCTGCGCCAATGGTGAAAAGATACATACAGATTTTCTTTGTATAGCGTGTGGTGGATTTTCAAAGTCGGCGCAATTTGATTGGATACGGGATTTGGGCCATACTATTGAAACACCGGTTCCATCATTATTTACTTTCAACCTGGCTGCTACCAAAATCACAGAGTTAATGGGAGTGACTGTTGAAAAAGTAAATATAAAAATCGTAGGTACTAAGTTTTCTCAACAAGGACCTCTACTGATTACTCATTGGGGTTTCAGTGGCCCGGCTGTTTTGAAATTATCTGCTTTTGCTGCAATAGAGTTAGCAGCGCTGGGATATCATTACAGGATTGTTGTTAACTGGATTCCTTCTTTTAATGAGAATACGCTACGGGAGGAGTTAAGCAGGTTGCGGGTGCAATTGGCTGGACAAAAAATACTTAATCGCAATCCATTTTATTTGCCTCAGAGGCTTTGGGCTTTTTTTTTGAAACAGTCCGGCATACCTGGAGATGTGCGGTGGGCGGATCTTCCGGCTAAACAACAAAACCTGCTGGTTAAAAATCTATGTACACAGGAATTTGAGGTAAAGGGGAAAACGACATTTAAAGAGGAATTTGTGACGTCGGGCGGGGTTAGGCTGGATGAAATTGATCCGCATACAATGGAAAGTAAATTAGTTAGGAATGTTTATTTTGCGGGAGAGGTAATGAATGTTGATGGGATAACGGGGGGGTATAATTTTCAGCATGCGTGGACGAGCGGGTGGATTGCAGCGAAAGCAATAGCTGAAAAGCCATGGGCTTAAATAAAAAAAATCCCATTGCTTTTGACAATGGGATCTCTTTTTTTGAAAAGTAGGTTATTCGCCTTTTTCCTCACTATTAGATTCGCTATCAGGCTCAACATTCGGTTCGTCTTTCTTTTCCGCTTTTGGTTTTGCTATAGCTTCAACCTTCGGTTCTGCAATGGTTTCAACCTTCGGTTCTGCTATAGCTTCAACCTTTGGTTCTGCTATAGCTTCAACCTTTGGTTCTGCAATAGTTTCAACCTTTGGTTCTGCAATAGCTTCAACCTTTGGTTCTGCAATAGTTTCAACCTTTGGTTCTGCAATAGTTTCAACCTTTGGTTCTGCAA
>JADGPY010000135.1 GCA_017882205.1 Chitinophagaceae bacterium | reverse complement strand
GAGGGGGAAAAAAAGGGGGTGAATTCGTGGGAAAAACTGCAGAAGCTGGACGAATGGCTTATAAACTTTAATGTCCTTATAAATTTTATACAGGACTAATCATTTTTTGAATATTTTCTATGCAGTAACAGATAGACAGGAATACCTGATAGGATAAGGATCATCCCTATGGCTGCTTCCCGTGGCCGGGTAACAATAGTATTGAAAAACAAAAATATGCAAAAAATGATGAAAACTGCCGGTACAACCGGATACCCCCAGACTTTGTAAGGACGGTAAGCATCAGGCCTCTTGCGGCGTAAAATAAAAACGCCCAGGGATGTGGCTCCGTAAAATATAAAAACCGCGAAAATAATCATGTCGGTCAGCTGATCGAAAGTTCCCGACAGAACCAGCACCGAGGCCCAAATTCCCTGCCACAACAGCGAATTACCCGGAACATTGGTCTTGTTCAATTTCCCGATACCGGGAAAGAAAAGCCGGTCGCGGGCCATCGCAAAATAGGGACGGGCTCCTGTGAGAATACTGGCATTGGTGCACCCTAACGTGGTTAGCAGTATCAGCAACGAAATAAACATTACACCTCCTGTTCCCCAGAAGCTTCTGACTGCCTCAACAGCAGCAATCTGATTGCCTGTCGCATGAATATGTTCCAGCTGAGGAATTGACAGGAGAGAGAGATATGTCACATTAACCAGCAGATAAATAAAGATCACTATAAAAACACCGATCACTATTCCTTTAGGGATGTTCCGGTTTGCATCTTTAACCTCACCTCCGATAAATCCGACAGAAACCCATCCCTGATAGGCCCAGAAAGCAGCAAGCATAGCTGTGAAAAAAGAGGAGATAGTTACGGTTCTGTTTGTTAAATCACTGACATCCATGAAGTTTGCTGGCTTTACAACATTGCTGGTCAACCCAAAGAAAACAATCAGGAAGAGCCCGATGAATACGAGCAACAGGATGGCTTTACTTACCCATGCACCACTTTTTAAGCCTGAAATATTGAGACTTGTTAATAGCAAAATAAGCAGAATTGCGGTTAGTTTTATCCCAAAGTCCTGAAAAGGATAGAAAACGCCTCCAATTGTTAATTTTTGCAGGGAAGGAAAAATCTCAGGTACGGGGATGATGTTGTTCAACGATTGTGCGAAAACATAAGCCAATGAGGAGATAGTTGCAGATTGAATGACTGTAAACAGCGACCAGCCATATATGAATGCGAAAAAACGATTGTAAATTTTTTTTAAGTAGACAAATTCTCCGCCTGTATCGGCAAGTAATCCGGCTACCTCAGCATTACTTAACGCACCAAACATAGTGATAATCCCTGCGACAATCCATGCCATGAGTATCCATACCGAAGAGTGGAGTTCGGCAGCCATCGGAGCGATTTTTTTATATACACCTGATCCGATAATGTTTGCAACCACAAAAATGATAACATAACTTAAGCCAAGTGTCCTGACCAAATTTCTTTGATTAGCCATAGATATGTATTTGAAAATAAATAAAGCTCCTAAATTAAAAAATAAGTTGGTTCCCTGGCAGTCAGCTTCCGAATCCGGCAGGGCCAATCTTCACATGCCGAAACTTTAGTGAAGACGGGAATTGTCATTTTAATTGAATATTTTTATCAGCAAATGCAGCACCCAGTTTCAGCATTGCTTCACTCTTCACATGGTCTGCGTTCTTTATAGTACTCCAGAAACGAACAGTCAGCGTAGACTTTTCCGGAGTCACCCTTGAATATAATATGACTGGTTTTTTTTCTGAAATCACTTCAGGGATATTTTTGATCGTCTCGTTAATCACTTCATTAATTACATTGGCATCCAGCTCTTTACCGGACAAGTTAAACCACATCATAACTCTTTTTTGGTCGTTGGTCAGGGTCCAGTTTACAATGTTCTGCGACAGCATGTTCCCGTTCGGGATAATTACATCGGCACCATCGGCAGTAGTCAGTGTACTGGAACGCAAACCAATTTCTTTCACTTTGCCGGCCTGTCCGCTAACTTCTATTTCATCTCCTATTTTAAACGAACTGTCAAAAATCAAAATAATACCGGAAACAAAGTTGTTAACTATATTTTGCAAGCCCATACCGATACCTACACCCAATGCTCCAAGCAGTATGGTTATCTTGTCTATCGGCAACCCGGATGCTGCAATGGCAAGCAGGTACCCTCCGACCAGTACAAGTAATCTTGTTATGAGCAACTTTGAGTGTTGTTTTTTGAAGACTGGTGTAACATCTTCCATTTCGATGCCCGTTTCTCCGAATAAAAAGCTTATCATCTGCTGCAGGATATGTGCAAACCAGATGATAACGAAAAAATATAAAACACTTATTAATCTGAAAGATATGTTGCCAACAGATTGCACAGCAGTCAGCAGGCTTTCCACGTTATCCGTTATACTATGGTAAATGTTCAGATTTGAAGTGAGCATTATCAACCATAAAAATATGGCAATGATAACCAATGGGGTTTTAATTTTCCTTACTATAGCAGAACGGTCGAATGGACTGTCAAACCCCTTTTTCAACCGGCTGGATTGCAGTTGCAACAAAATAATCTCTACAATGGTTTCAACAAAAACAGGCAGAATAACAGCATGTGTAATCGCAAAAATTGCAGATATTCCCAATATGCCCGAAAGTGAAAATCTTCCAAAAAGGTTACAGATAATTCCCAGTCCTGATAATATCATCGCTGCTATTGAAGCTACTTTTATCAGTTTATGGTAGGGCATATTTTTGTCCAGCTTTCTGTAGAAAAGGAAGGAGAATACAATGATACCCGTATGCAATGCCAACAGCCATAGTCTTGCAACGAATGATGGTTCAATAAACAAATAGGTAACTGTATATGCTATGAACAAAGTCACCAGTGTCAGCCACCCAAACCGGAAGATCAGGTTTTCCTTTTTGAAAAAAATGACTGATGAAAGTATAATCATCAGTAAATATTCAATGGCAATGTAAGATGTAGGAGCATAAGCATCAAAAAAAGGCATCAGGCACATTAATGACACAAGTACCGATAAAACAGGAAACTTATTCAAATACTCCAAATTCAAAAAACCAAACGGACCATTTGGATCCCTTACAGATTTGAGTAACTTCCGTTTGGTAAATAACCATATTAAAAGCAGGATGCCTAAAATATTCACAAAAACCCGCTGGTTTGATTTCTCATTGAAATAATAACCAATCGCATCTTTCTCGCTTCCCACTTTGGTAATTACCGTTCCGGATGAGCTACTGTTAATTGTTTTTTCCTTAGCTTTTTGCCACAGATAATTTACTTCAGGTCCAAAGAGCTGCAGATCTGCCTTGTCGAGCCTGACATCCATAATATTCAGCATATTGGACAAGTTCACGGCATTGTCCGCAATTTTAATTTTTAAAGCATTCAATGTATCAACATTGGCTTTGGCAGTGCTGTCCAGCCTATCCCATTTACGTTCCAGCCGGACCAGCTTCTCATTAAAGGTATTCCTAAGACTGTCCCTGGAAAACAAGACACGAAAGACTGAATCGGACAACGCGGTTTTCAGGCTTAATTTTGCATCATATACCCGAT
>JADGPY010000134.1 GCA_017882205.1 Chitinophagaceae bacterium | reverse complement strand
TGATGACACCTACAACTATCAAAAGTCCACAACTTATAAAACCAACAATTGCTAAAAATTTTCCCCACTTCGCGGAAGCCAGGAGATATTGTTGGGATATTTCTGTGACATACAAATCATTGCTTAATAGATCATGTTGCTGTTCCATAATTGTTTTGGTTATTATTTGATGATAAGAAGTTTCAGTTATTTAATAAATAATTATACCTGTTACAATTCAATACGCCCTTGCAAACAGAACCCGCTCTTTGCTAGGATTGCCCGTCAATATACATTTACCTTCCTCCTGTTTATTGTTCAATGGAATGCACCGTATAGTAGCTTTTGTCAATTCCTTTATTTTTTCTTCTGTTTCGGAGGTGCCATCCCAATGCGCAGAAACAAAGCCGCCTTTATCGTCAAGGAATTGTACAAATTGTTCCCATGTATCCGCCTTGAAGATATGTGCTTCCCGGTAATTTTTTGCCCTGTTATACATGTTCTCCTGGATATCATTAAGCAATACTAACATGGTATTTGCTAACCCATCCATGTTCACAGTGTTTTTTTCTTTAGTATCTCTTCTGGCAACTTCCACTACATTTTTTTCCATATCCCGTGCTCCAATGGCTATACGAATTGGCACACCCTTCATCTCATATTCAGCAAATTTCCAACCAGGCCTATTGTTATCATTATCATCATACTTAACTGAAATACCTATGGCCTTAAATTCAACTAATAAATTCTTCACTTTATCATCTATCATTTTCTTCTGTTCTTCTCCTTTGTAGATCGGAATAATGACTACCTGTATGGGGGCTAGTTTTGGAGGCAATACCAAACCATCATCATCACTGTGGGCCATCACCAAAGCGCCAATTAGCCGTGTGCTAACCCCCCAGCTTGTAGCCCATACATAATCAAGCTTATTTTGTTTATCAGTGAATTGCACATCGAATGCCTTTGCAAAATTTTGTCCCAGGAAATGAGAGGTTCCTGCCTGTAATGCTTTTCCATCCTGCATCATTGCTTCGATACAATAAGTATCCTCGGCTCCGGCAAATCTTTCATTGATACTTTTAACTCCTTTAATCACCGGCATCGCCATCCACTCTTCCGCAAATTCTGCATATATATTTAGCATCTGTAGTGTTTCATCTACAGCTTCCTGGGCTGTGGCGTGTGCAGTATGTCCTTCCTGCCATAAAAATTCTGCGGTTCGCAAAAACAATCGTGTTCGCATTTCCCATCTAACTATATTTGCCCATTGATTGATCAGCAATGGCAAGTCGCGATATGACTGGATCCACGTTTTATATGAATTCCAGATGATTGTTTCAGAAGTTGGCCGGATAATGAGTTCTTCTTCCAGTTTAGCATCCGGATCAACAATTATACCTCCTCCATTTGGATCATTCATTAGGCGGTAATGTGTAACCACTGCACATTCTTTTGCAAAGCCTTCTACATGTGCTGCTTCTTTACTCAAAAAACTCTTGGGTATAAGCAAAGGAAAATAAGCATTCTGATGTCCGGTAGCTTTAAACATGTTGTCCAATTGGTCACGCATGTTCTCCCACAAAGCATAACCATATGGCTTAATAACCATACACCCCCGCACTGCACTGTAATCGGCCAAACCTCCTTTCAGAATAAGATCATTATACCACTGCGAATAATCTTGTTCCCTGCTTGTAATTTCTTTACTCATTTTATCAACTTGATTTTTCTTTTTCTGCCAATATGTATTATAAAATATTTTTCCCTCCATTGCAAGGCGTACTTATAACCTGCTAACCCTCCTGCTAAAAAACACTAAAAAAAAGAAATCTTAAACTTTCTACCATTAGCTATAATTTAACACAACAGTACTAAACTATGCGTTGTAGGGTAAGTAAATTGTGCTAGGAATTACATACAATTAACACAAAAGTAATAACTTCATATTTAAATCCTTTCAAACTAAAGCCCATGAACAGTAAATTTCTACTAATTCTACTTTCTTTCGCAGGTTTCTCAAGTTGTACAACTGCCTATAAGACAGGCCAGACACCTGATGATGTTTACTATTCTCCTGTGCGTTTGTTAAACGATCAGAATCGAACCGATAACAACCAGGATAAAACTGTTTACAACAGTTCAACGAATGACCCTGTAATTTATACAAGGATCAGTAACCGCAGGTGGAGGAGATACCAAAGTTACGATTATGGATATTCCCCTTACGATCCGTGCTATCCAGGGTACATTGATCCGAAAACGATTCAAACACCGAAATACACTGCCCCAAGAAAAGTAAATACAGGCGCTTACAAAAAAAATACTACTGATAACTCAGTTCAGGTAAAAACTTCGAAAACATCATCTTCTTCGGGGACGGCTGTTGGGAATTTTATGAGAGACGTTTTTAGTGGCAGTAACAACTCATCCAATTCAGGGAATAGTTCCGGAACCTCGGGTGGTAGAACAAACACAAATACCAATTCTTCGAGTAGCAAATCTTCTGGCACAAATGCGCCTGTGAGAACTTTTGGCAATAAATAACCTGTTGTTCATTCCTGTGTTATTAGTTGTACTCTTTATTTCACTTCAAATCTTTTACAATGAAAACATTTTTCATAGTCATATCTTTTATGGCCATTAATAACCTATATGCACAAGGACCTGAAGACGCTCTTCGTTATTCCTGGATTACCCAAAATGGTTCTGCCCGCAACCAGGCGATTGGCGGCGCCAGTGGATCATTGGGAGGAGAGTTTTCTACCTTATTTACAAACCCGGCGGGGCTTGGATTTTATAAAACTGACGAATTTGTAATAACTCCAGGATTCAACATTCAGAAAAATAAAAGCACATACAAAACAGTACTGTCTGAAAGTGACAAAAACAACTTGACCCTGGGGGCTACCGGGCTATTATTTTCAATACCATATCATCAAAACCGGGCAGTTCGGAATTTCACCATTGCTTTCGGGATCAACCAGGCAGCGAATTTCAATTCAAGCACTTATTACAAGGGTTATAATAATCAAAGTTCTTACTCTGAGAAATACTTAGAAGAACTAAAGAACAATCATGTAACAGATCCAAATAGCGCGGCCTCAGATTATCCATTTGGTAGTAGTCTTGCTTTGAACACCTACCTGATTGATACCGTCAATAATCCAAATGGCACTTTTGCAGGCTTTAAGACTCTTGCACCAATTGCAACGGGACTTATCCAGGAGAATACAATTCTTACCACAGGGGCAATAACCGATCTGGCGCTTGGTGGGGCTATTAATTTACGCGATAAACTTTTTCTTGGCGGAACAGTCAGCGTTCCAATCTTGAACTATAACCGTGATAGTTATTTTAAAGAATCTGACGCAACCACAAATACTGCAAACAATTTCAATTATTTCCAGGTAAATGAAACCTTGAAGACTTCAGGAGTTGGTATTAATGCTAAATTAGGTCTTATTTATAAACCGGTTGAGTACGTACGTCTTGGTCTTGTATTCCATTCACCAACATTCTACCATGTCACAGATAAATATTCTACAGAGATTGTAACAGATCTTGAGAATTATGGAGGTGCTGGAATAAAAACACAAAATTCGGGGCAATTCACTAACGATATACCCGGCGAATCAAAGTATTCTCTTATTACCCCATGGAGAATCATCGGCAGCGTATCCTACGTTTTCAGGGAAGTCGAAAATGTTAAACGCCAGCGCGCATTTATTACTGCAGACGTTGAGTACGTAGATTATAAAGCGGCAAGCTTTAAGGCAGCTGATGGTAATCCCGATAGTAAAAGTTATTTTTCAGATATAAATTCTATAATTGATCAACAATATAAAGGTGCTATAAATGTACGTCTTGGAGGTGAACTCAAATTCAATACTATCATGTTCAGGCTAGGTGGGGCTTATTATGGCAACCCATACCAGGATGAAAAGGCTGACAGAATCAAACTATCAGGTGGATTAGGGTATCGGGATAAAGGCATTTTTGTTGACCTAACGTATGTATATGCAATGAATAAAGATGTGAACTACCCATATCGGCTCGATTCAAAACCCAATGATCCGGCTGCAATACAAAATAATGCAGGAAATATTGTATTAACAGTTGGGTTTAAGCTGTAAGGATCTTTAACACAAGGCTAAAGCCTTAGGTTAGTAAAATCCATCTCATCCAGATGTTTCCAGATCACATCCTGATCTTTTTTAAACCAGGTCATTTGTCTCTTTGCATAATGGTGGGTATTTATTTTAATCTTCTCAACCGCTTCATGATATGATATCTTGCCCTCTATAAACTCAAATAATTCACGGTAGCCTACGGTTTGCAAAGCATTTAATTTTCTAAATGAATATAATGATCTGGCTTCTTCCAAAAAGCCGGATTCGAGCATCATCTCAATACGTTGATCTATCCTGGTATTAAGTTCATTTTTTGGTAATTCCAAACCTATCTTAATGATATTAAAATCACGATTCTTCTTTTTTCCCGATTGAAATTCAAGTATCGATTTTCCGGTAGATAACTTTACTTCAAGTGCACGCATCATGCGTTGAGGATTTTTTATCTCCCTTTTTGAAAAATAAAGCGGATCTTTTTTTTCAATTTCTGAGTAAAGCCATTCAAATCCCATCTCCACGAAGGATG
>JADGPY010000133.1 GCA_017882205.1 Chitinophagaceae bacterium | reverse complement strand
TATAAGATGTTTATATCTCTGTAATAAATTAAGTTGCATACCATTTATTTAAAAGGTTATTAATTCGTAAAAAACTGTTCGGGAGTGTTTATTCAGAAGTTGAGCGGCAATATGGATATAAATATAAATATAATTTTCGCGTTGTGCAACCCCTTAAGGCTAAAGGCTAGGGTTAGTGGTTTGATCATTTAACCATGAAATCATTTAATCCTTTAATCATGGTCTTTTTTGAACCACGGAAATACAGAGACACAGAAACACAGAGACAGATAGAGACGTAGAGACGTAGCACGCTACGTCTCCGTGGTTCAACTAAAGAACATATCTTTGCAACCTATATGACACAAGAGCAATTAAAGTATATGAAGGACCGTGTGGTCGTCCTGAGGAGGTTTCTTTGACGTCGAGAACCGACAAACCAAGATAGAAAACGATAAGCAGTTAACACTCTCTCCAGGTTTCTGGGATGATAACCAGCGAGCCACTTCCATTCTTAAAGAAACAAAAGTTAATGAATATTGGGTGAATATGTACAATGAGGTACAGTCACTGGTAGATGATTTTGCTATACTTTTTGAGTTCTGGAAAGAAGGGGAAGCCAGCGAAGAAGAAGTGAAAGAAGCATTCGGCAAAGCAACGAAAGCAATTGATGAAGCTGAATTCAAAAGTACCCTTAATGAGCCTGAAGATGGGCTTCCAGCTGTATTGCAAATAAACAGCGGCGCTGGCGGAACAGAGAGCCAGGATTGGGCTGAAATGCTTTTGCGTATGTATCGTATGTACGGGGAAAAGCAGGGTTGGAGTGTTACCGAGTTAGATTACCAGGCCGGTGATGGCGCAGGAATTAAAAGTGCCACCTTACAATTTGATGGGCCATTCGCCTTTGGCTTTTTAAAGGCTGAAAGTGGAGTACATCGCCTTGTTAGAATTTCACCATTCGATAGCAATGCACGTAGACATACATCTTTTGCAAGCGTTTACGTCTATCCTCTGATCGATGATACCATTGACATCCAGGTTAGCCCTGCAGATGTTGAATGGGCGTTCTTTAGAAGTGGCGGTAGTGGGGGCCAGAACGTTAATAAAGTAGAGACAGCAGTTCGCCTTACGCATAAGCCTTCGGGAATTATCGTGGAGTGCCAGCAAGCACGTACTCAAGGTGAGAACCGCGAGAAAGCAATGACGATGCTAAAAAGCCGCCTCTATGAAGAGGAAATGAGAAAACGCCAGGAGATCCAGGATGCCAGCAATGCAGGTAAGAAAAAGATAGAGTGGGGGAGCCAGATCCGGAGTTATGTTTTTCATCCTTACAAAATGATCAAAGACCATCGCACAAATTATGAAGTCGGTAATGTAGGCCCCATAATGGATGGAGAACTGGATGGATTTATTAAAGCGTACCTGATGATGGAAAAGGAAGCAGCAGCATCGTAAAGCGCTCCGATCGCCTTATCTTTGCGAACTTTCTCAACTATGAAATATTTATTGTCGTTCATATTTTTTGCATGCCTTATTTCCTGTCATCAAGGTGAATCCACCTCAACTAAGGTTGAGCATAAGCAGGTAGCAGAAGACAACACCATTGATAAAAATATGATCATGACACCGGAAGAAATGTCAGAGGATTCTGTTTTTGCTGATGGCAGCAAACCTGCTGCCTGGAGTGTTTCAGGAATCAACGATCAAACTCAATTAAAGATATTTATTAAATTGCTGAGGCTTTGGGTAGAACAGGGAAATAAGGATTCTATAGCTGCTCATATTCAATATCCTTTGCGCAATAATAAATCTGTCACCACATCCTCCGATTTTTTGAAAAATTATGATGTCCTTTTCGATGCTAAAGTGATCAAAGCACTGAAGGATCAAAAGCTCTCTCAAATATTTAGAAACAAGCAGGGTGCTATGATTGGAAACGGAGAACTTTGGATCAGGAATGTATCTTCAGGTAATACAGAGGAGTTTAAGATCATATCAATAAATAATTAAAATCACGCTATGCAATTCGGAGACTTTTATTATCCAATGCCGGTCAATGAACCCGTGTTGAATTATGCACCAGGCAGCAGGGAGAGAGAGCTTTTGAAGACTGTTTTGAATGAGTTGAAAAGTAAGAAACTGGATATACCAATGTACATTGGAGGTGAAGAGGTTCGAACAGGTAATAAAATGGAGATCAGGCCACCACATGAAACCAGCCATGTGCTTGGTACTCTTTATAAAGGCGATGCATCTCATGTGCGTAAAGCGATCAATGCAGGATTGAAGGTCAGAGATAAATGGGCTAATACAAGCTGGGAGAATAGGGCGAATATATTTTTGAAAGCTGCGGAATTATTAGCAACAAAGTATCGGCCATATATTGTTGGCACTACTATGCTTGGACAAAGTAAAAATATTTACCAGGCAGAGATTGATTGTGCATGCGAGCTAATAGATTTTTTACGTTTCAACGTTCACTTTTTAAGTGATATATATCGTCAACAACCCATTAGCAGCCCTGGTATGAATAATCGAATGGAATACCGGGCACTCGAAGGATTTGTACTTGCTGTAACACCGTTTAATTTTACTGCCATAGGTGGAAATCTTCCTACATCAGCTGCAATGTGCGGGAATGTGGTTGTGTGGAAGTGTGCTAATACCCAGGTGTACAGCGCGCAAATGTTTATGCGCATTTTAAGAGAGGCTGGCCTACCCGATGGAGTGATCAACCTCATATATGTGGATGGACCAACCATTGGTGAAGTATGTTTCAGTCATCCTGATTTTGGTGGAGTTCATTTTACTGGTAGCTCAGGAGTTTTTAATGGTATGTGGAAAACAATCGGTGAGAATACTAAGATTTATAAAGCTTATCCCAGGATCGTTGGTGAAACAGGAGGAAAGGATTTTGTTATCGCACATAAGAGTGCTAATGTAGATGCTGTCGTCACAGGTTTGTGCAGGGGCGCATTCGAATACCAGGGGCAAAAATGTTCAGCAGCTTCCCGTGCTTATTTACCATCGAACCTTGCTGCAGAAATAAAGAAAAAGATGATCGCAGAGATCAAAACAATGAAGATGGGCAGTGTAGAAGATTTCACTTGTTTTATCAATGCAGTCATTGATGAAAAGAGTTTTGATAAATTGGAACAATACATTAAGCAGGTAAAAAAAGATAAAGGAGCCAGGATAATTGTTGGTGGTAAATGCGATAAGACGAATGGCTATTATATCGAGCCAACCGTTATTGAAGTTACGGATCCAAAATATGTTACCATGTGTGAAGAATTGTTTGGTCCGGTGCTCACTATCTATGTCTATGATGAAAATAAATTTGAGGAAGCATTGAAACTGGTTGATACTACTTCTCCTTATGCCTTAACTGGTGCTGTATTCGCACAGGACAGGTACGCAGTAGAAGTAGCTACTTCAAAACTCAGAAATGCAGCCGGTAATTTTTATATAAATGATAAGCCTACTGGCGCAGTGGTTGGCCAGCAACCTTTTGGGGGCGCACGTGGCAGTGGCACAAACGATAAGGCAGGAAGTATATTGAATCTTTATCGCTGGCTCAGTGCAAGAACAATAAAGGAAACATTCAACCCTCACACTGATTACAGGTATCCATTTATGGCCGTAGAGACGTAGCATGCTACGTCTCAATGCTACGTCTCAAAATTTTCAAAATGAAAGTTATTCTTGACAAATATCAACTTCAATTAACCATTCAGAGATTAACCCATCAGTTGATGGAAGATCATGGCGATTTCTCGGATACTATATTGATAGGAATTCAACCTCGCGGAATTTTCCTTGCAGACAGGATTGTTGATTATATCCGTAAAACATATCCTTCAAAGGACATTCACTATGGAAAAATGGATATCACTTTTTACAGGGATGATATCAGGAAAGAGCTCCATGTCGCTAACCAAACAGACATTCCATTTTCTTTAGAAGCCAGGAAGGTTGTGCTGATAGATGACGTTCTCTATACTGGCCGAACCATCCGTGCAGCGTTAGATGCACTGCTTGCATTTGGACGACCTGAAAAAGTTGAACTATGTGTTCTCATCAACAGAAGATTCAGACGGCAGCTCCCTATCCAACCCGATTATTGCGGTAAATCCATTGATTCAATAGTATCCGAAAAGGTAAAGGTGGAGTGGGAAAATGAGCAGGTTGTACTTTATTAAAAATTTATAATTCAAAATAATTCTCCTGTATTCCTTTAACTTTGACCTTTAATGCAACTTTCCATTAAACATCTCCTGGGCATTAAGGATCTCATACCCCAGGATATCAGGTTAATTCTTTCTACTGCTAAGCAATTTAAAGAAGTCCTGCAAAGGCCAATCAAAAAGGTACCCACCTTACGTGATACAACCATCATTAATTTATTTTATGAGAATTCAACCCGAACACGCATCTCTTTTGAGCTAGCAGAAAAAAGACTAAGCGCAGATACGATCAATTTCTCTGCTTCCGCATCATCTGTTTCCAAAGGGGAGACCTTGCTCGATACGGTAAATAATGTATTGTCCATGAAAGTAGATATGGTGGTTATCAGGCATGCTGCAAGCGGGGCTCCGCACTTTTTAGCAAAGCATATTCCTGCAGCAATTATAAATGCAGGTGATGGTATAAATGAGCACCCTACACAAGCTTTATTAGATGCTTATTCCATAGAAGAACGGATCGGTAGTCTTGAAGGCAAAAAAATTGTACTCGTAGGTGATATCATGCATTCACGGGTTGCCCTAAGTAATATTTACTTATTAAAAAAAATGGGTGCAGAGGTTATGGTGGCAGGTCCTCCAACACTGATGCCGAAATACATTGAAGAGGCATTACAGGTAAAAGTGGAATATAATTTACAAAAAGCATTGCAGTGGTGCGATGTTGCCAATATATTGCGTATCCAGCTCGAGAGGCAAAGCCAGGTTTTGTTTTCATCCTTACGGGAATACAATCTCTCTTATGGGGTCAGTAGGAAATTACTTGACAGCATTAATAAAGAAATTGTTATTATGCATCCTGGGCCAATCAATAGGGGGGTTGAAATTGACAGTGATGTTGCAGATTCGCACCAATCGATTATTTTGCAGCAGGTGGAGAATGGGGTAGCTGTAAGAATGGCTGTTTTATATCTTTTATCGGGCAAGACGTCCTAATAATAATAATCGCAAGATGAAAAGAATTTGTTTATTCCCCGGAACATTTGATCCCGTAACACTTGGTCATACCGATATTATCGACCGGGCCTTGCCGCTGTTTGAAAAGTTAATTATCGGTATTGGGCGAAACAGTAGTAAGATTTCGATGTTTACGGAAGAACAACGTTTACAATGGATCCGGGAGATTTATAAGGACAACAAAAATGTTGAGGTATTAGCCTATGACGGCCTCACTGTTAACTGTTGCAAGCAAGTTGGCGCTAATTTTATTTTAAGGGGGATTCGCTATGTTAATGACTTTGAATATGAAAAGGCCATTGCTGACATGAATCGTAGCCTTGACCATAATGTTGAAACAATCTTTCTTACCTGCCTGCCGCAATTCACTTCTATAGCGTCTACTCTTGTGCGTGATGTTCTTCGGAATGGTGGTAATGTTTCTCAGTTCCTTCCTGACGTAGTCGTAAAATCTTTATAATGTCTATCTGGTTCAATCAACTACTTACCCTTGAAGATCTGCACGATTTTCCAAGGGATAGAATTGCCGATCATTTACAATTTGAATGGGTGGAGGTAGGGCCTGATTTCCTCAAGCTATCAATGCCAGTAAATGAAAAAGTTAAGCAGCCTTATGGATTGCTTCATGGTGGTATTTCCTGCGTGATTGCAGAAACCGTTGGTGGCATAGCTTCAGCCTTAGTTATCGATAGAGAGAAGTTCTATTGTTTTGGACTTGAGATTAATGCAAATCATGTACGATCAGCACGTGATGGAAAAGTAACTGCTACCTGCAGCCCACTACATCTTGGAAGAACAACCCATGTCTGGGATATTAAAATACATGATGAAAAGGGAAAGCTGGTATGTGTTAGCAGGCATACAGTTACGATCGTCCCGATTCAATTTTAAACCTGCCTGCAGGTAATTTTGAATTTTAAATTTTAAACTGGTATAGAGAAAAACGATCTTCGCAAATGCATCTGACCATCTACTTTGGCAACAAGCCAGTTTTCCTTTGTGATGACATTGATGACAACATTCATTCATTCATGCATCATCCTGATGCTGTTTTTATTGATGAGATATCCCCACGCGCTATTAAATCATTGTTACATGAAATAGCGAAACCAGAATTTCGTGCAGGTATTTTATTCAATGCTGACCTTGCCGAATTGAAGAGACTTTTTTTTAAACAATTCATGTTGGTGAAGACCGGAGGTGGATTAGTAGTCAATGAGAAGAAAGAAGTACTGCTTATCTTCCGGCGAGGCAAATGGGACCTGCCAAAAGGAAAGTTAGATAAAGGAGAATCCTTAGAAGAATGCGCTGTTCGTGAAGTACAGGAGGAGACAGGCCTCTCAGGAATTGAACTGGGAAAAATGCTCACAATAACTTACCATACCTATGTTGAATTCGGCAAACACCTATTAAAAGAATCTTACTGGTATAAAATGAAATGTTCTTCAAAGCAATCCTTTGTAGCTCAGACTGAAGAAGATATTACAGATATCCGGTGGGTTAAAAAAGCCGAGATTCCAAACTATACAACGAATACCTTTCCCACCATTATTGAAGTTCTTGGTTTCCTTTAATTT
>JADGPY010000132.1 GCA_017882205.1 Chitinophagaceae bacterium | reverse complement strand
GCAGATGTTTTCGAATTTGTACAAGCAGGAGTTTCAGGTTTCATACTCAAGGATGCAAGCATTGCTGAATTTTTGAAAACGATCCGGTCAGTTTATCAAGGTGCACAAATTTTACCTCAACATTTAACAGGTTCACTTTTTTCTCAAATCGTTGAACATGCACTTAACGGATCAAAACCTTCCGCAATCGTTGAATCAACTCGCATGACAAAACGTGAAAAGCAGGTAATTGCATTGATTGCGGATGGCGCTACAAATAAAGAAATCGCACAAAAACTTCATCTCTCAACCTACACAGTAAAGAGCCACGTCCATAACATCCTTGAAAAATTAGCTCTTAGTACACGCGTACAGATTGCAAAACACGCTCATTTCACCGACTCTTACCAAACTGCGATAGATAACACTTCATTAATAAGTGAATAATTCCCTTTCACCTTTCTACCCAAAGATGTAGTCCTTTTTTCATCCCTTTGGACTATTGAATTGTTTGAAAAACTTTTCTAAAATCCGTGTGTTTATTATATACATATTATCATTTAGTGTTAGACTAAAATATTTATAGCAGAATTTATTACAATTTAAAAAACACATCCATAAATAAAACATCATGAATAAAAAAAATTTGCAATTTCAACGTAAAGTCCTTCCAAAATCCCCCACAAGTATTCATGGACTGGACGAAATCACAGGTGGTGGATTACCTAACGGTAGACCAACGTTGGTTTGCGGCGGTGCCGGTTGCGGGAAAACCCTCTTTGCTATGGAATTTCTTGTACGCGGAGCAACAAAGTATAATGAACCGGGAGTCTTTATATCTTTCGAAGAAACAGAAAAAGAACTAACAGCAAATGTTGCTTCACTTGGATTCGATTTGGACAGTCTTGTAAAACGCAAAAAGATTTGGCTTGAGAACATCCGCGTTGAACGGTCTGAAATTGAACAAAGCGGTGAATACGATTTGGAAGGTTTGTTTATTAGAATCCATCACGCTATTGAAAGCATAAATGCAAAGCGAGTAGTGCTGGATACCATTGAAATCCTCTTTTCTGGATTGCCAAATCCGCACATATTACGCGCTGAGTTGCAGCGGTTATTGGGTTGGATGAAAAAGAAAGGCATAACAACAATAATTACAGCAGAGCGGGGTGAAGGTTCCTTAACTCGTCAGGGTTTGGAAGAGTATGTTTCCGACTGTGTTATTCTGCTCGATCATCGCGTAAACGATCAATCATCAATAAGGCGACTACGTATTGTCAAATATCGCGGTTCAACTCATGGAACCAATGAATATCCTTTCCTAATTGATGAAGATGGTTTCTCAGTTTTGCCGGTTACTTCTTTGGGTTTGAATTACTTTACATCGGATGAGAGAATTTCTACAGGTATTCCGCGTCTTGATACAATGCTCTCCGGTAAAGGTTATTTCCGAGGCAGTACTGTTCTTGTCTCAGGTACCGCAGGTACGGGCAAAACTAGCATAGCTGCGCAGTTTGTTGTAACTGCATGCAAGAGAAAAGAACGCGTTCTCTATTTTACATTCGAAGAATCCCCTGGTCAGCTTATTCGTAATATGTGTTCAATTGGAATAAATTTAGATCCTTGGGTAAAAAAAGGTCTTCTTCAGTTTCATGCTACACGTCCGACACTATATGGCTTGGAAACGCACCTTACGACGAGTATCAAATTGATCAATCAATTTGAACCTTCAGTCGTTATCCTCGATCCGATAAACGCTTTCGTTATGGGCGAGAATCAAACGGAAGTGAAAACTATGTTATTGCGTCTTGTTGATTTTTTAAAGATGAAACGGTGTACTGCATTCTTTACAAGCCTCACTTCCGCTGGTGAAAATATGGAAATTTCAGATGTTTATATATCTTCTTTGATCGATACTTGGCTTCTCCTTCGTGATATTGAAATTGGCGGTGAACGTAACAGGGGGTTATATGTTCTTAAATCGCGGGGTATGGCTCACTCTAATCAGATTCGCGAATTTAAACTGACCAACAATGGTATTGAGCTCCTTGATGTATATGTCGGTCCGGAAGGAGTTTTGACTGGTTCTGCGCGCTTATCACAGGAGACAAAAGATGAGGCTGAACAACTATTACGCCAGCAGGAAATCGGACGTAAACAATTTGGATTAGAGCGTAAGCGTGAAGCAATGGAAGCTCAGATTGTTTTGCTGCAATCTGAATTTGAAGCTGAAGAATCAGAAGCCCTCAAAGTAATCGGAATTGAAAAAGCGAGAAATGAACGTTTTATTCAGGACAAGGCTAAAATGGCTAAGAGCAGAAAAGGTGATATTTATATAAAAACAGTTGGAACAAAAAAGAATAAGTAGAGGAACTTAATGTGAAAAAAAAATCTCTAACCAAGTCCCAAAACGAAAAATGGTTATTACGTTTATATGTTGCGGGACAGACTCCAAGAGCCGCTACTGCTTTCAACAACCTAAAAGTAATTTGTGAGGCACAATTAAAGGATAATTACAATATAGAGGTGATTGATATTTTGAAAAATCCACAACTTGCCCGTGACCACCAAATTATCGCCATCCCTACATTAGTGCGTAAATTACCCCTGCCAGTCAGAAACATCATTGGTGATCTTTCTAATGTAGGGCGTGTTTTGTCTGGTCTAGACCTCGAATACTATAACGAATCAAACAGCAGATAAAACCCCCTTTGTTATCTTCTATTTTATTTCCAAATTGCAGGATATCTGCCAAAGGATGTAGTTCTTTTTTCATCCCTTTGATCGATTGTATTCCACTACTCATTATCATAACTTTTTATGTAAGTATTACTCCAATACATGAATGGCCGTAATACTGTTAAAACAATGTTTCGTTGGATTTAAATTTGCTCCAACAATAAAAGGAAAATACAGATGTCTAATTTTGCAATATATTTAATAGGAATTGCACTTGTTACCGGCGGATTAGCTTGGACAGCTAATAAATTAGGTGCTCCGTCAATTTGGATTATTATTGGTGCCATTATCATAATTGGAATGGGTATTATGGCTGCTGTGTCAAAGACCCGGCTGAAAGAAAAATCTGATACAGACAAATGATTCACGTAATTATAAATTAAAAAGTCGATTGCTTTCATTCTTGAAACTTGGAAAAGAAAACTATTACTAACTAAATAAAAAGGATAATTATAATGTTATACACTATCGCTTTAATTTTAATAATATTATGGTTACTTGGATTTTTTGCTTTTCACACCATGGGTAGCGTTATTCACATTCTTCTGGTCATTGCTATTATAATGGTCTTAGTCAGAGTCATTCAAGGTCGTCGACTCTGAACACACAATGCAGCAAGGATTAAGTATCAACCAGAAAATATTTCTTGTAATATTTTTACCAAGAAGTGGTAATGATTATTATTCCAATGTATAAGAGAAGAAACAACGATGATAAAAATACCGCAGATTAAAAATGCATCATTAAATGGGGAAAAATCATTAACTTGAGAAGTAAATTTACTTATATCATTCCCCTACTTCTTTTATTAGCTACTTTGAATGACACTTCCTCGGCCAAAAAGATAACAGTTATAAACTCAAGTTCATACTTTCCAGTTAATAATAATATAACATTAGTTTATGAATCAACATTCGGTGAAAGTATTACAAAATACATTAAAGACGGTGAATTTACTATCAGTTCCAGTAAAGCAGATAAATTCAAGTATAGGCAGACTTTGATAATAAAAGAAGACGGCGTTTATGTAAAAGAAACATATCAGCTCTTAAATATATTTTTATTCATAAAAAAGGAAGGAACGTTCACGTATAATAAACCTTTATTACGATTTCCACTCCCTTTATCACCGGGCATGGTCTGGGAATGGGAAGGCAAGGAATATTCAGATGGAGTGACATGTAAAGTGAAAATTACGGGAAAAGCCCTTAATAAAGAATCTGTTATAACGAAAGCAGGAATATTTGAAGCAATAAAATTAGAATCTGTTGTTGAAGGTTCTTCCAATGATAAAAATCGAGTAACCGAATGGTATGCAGAGGGTATCGGGTTAATAAAAGCCAAAATAATAATTGAAGGCGGCGGATTGATGGGAACCCTGAGGGATATCCTGGGATACGGAACCATTGAATTTGAATTAAAAGAAATCAGGAAACAATAAGCGAATAATTATCGCTTTCACAAAATTCCAAAAAGAAAATGCTAAAATCTAAATTTATATTTCTTATTATTTTCTCTATTTTAAGTACTAGATGTGTGCAAGCTCGATTTTTAATTATGCTCAGGAAGGTATTTCACTCTAAAGATGTAGTCCCTTTTTCATCCTTTTGATCTATTGAATTTACTTCCTAATCGGATGTATTTTCATTGTGGTTGTAAGTAAAAAATGTTATAACAAAATAAATAAAGGATCTGTTTTAAAGATCGCCTTATAATTGAGATTTGGACATGAAAAAAATCAGATTGTTACTCATTGAGGATAACCGTCTCCTCCGGGATGGTATTTTTTCTATTCTTAAAGCTTATAGAGATATCGTCATCATCGCAGCATCCGGAGATGGAAAGAACTCACTTGCCAAGATCCAGCAATTAAAACCAAATATAGTTCTTTTAGATTTAGGGTTACGAAGTCAAAACAGTTTACATGTAGTGGAAATAGTGAAAAAAGAATTCCCTCAGGCAAAGATCATTGTTATGGACCTTGCACCTGTACAAGCTGATATCCT
>JADGPY010000131.1 GCA_017882205.1 Chitinophagaceae bacterium | reverse complement strand
ACATGGCTAACACATTCGCGATGGCACCAATCGGGTTGTTTACCCCATGGGCATCGATAACAAAACGGATCCTCCACATGAATAACATTGGGTACCTGTTGCGCATCTGAAGGCAGCTTCCGTGGGTCTCCGCCTGCAGTCATAGCCCCATAAGAAGCCCCATGAAAAGCCCTATATCGTGCAATAATTTTATGCCTTCCGGTATATAACCTGGCTAGTTTAATGGCATTTTCTATCGACTCTGCCCCTCCGGTTGTAAATAAGGTTTTATTCAAACCTTCCGGTCTAATGCTTGCCAGTTTTTTGCCCAGGTCTCCTCTTGCTTTTGTAACACAACTGGGAGTAACATAACTTACTTCCTGCATCTGCTTCATTACGGCATTGGTTACGCGCTGATTGCCATGACCAATATTTACATTAACCAGGCCGGAAGAAAAATCAAGATATCGTTTATCATCATAATCATAAAGGTAAACCCCTTCAGCTCTTTTAACTGCTATGGGATTCAGTCCTTTTTGTTTGCTCCAGGAGAATAAGGTATAATCTGAATTATTCTTTAAAATGTTTTGGACTTCAGTGTTTTTATGAAGCACTGTATCTATGATTTTTAGAATTTTAGGAGCATCGGGTTTCATCTGGTCTGATATTTTAAAGTTATAATAATTGCGATCGTATATCAACTCATCCAGTTTACTCCTGCTTCAGGATTCCACTTGGTAGTTGATTTCTTCAATTTTGTCCAGAATTCTATTGAACTCTTTCCGGTGATATCTCCTACACCAAACTTACTATCATTCCATCCACCAAATGAAAATGGCTCTCTGGGTACTGGTACCCCTATATTTACACCAATCATTCCTGCACTTGCGTGATCAATCACATACCTCGCCATCCCACCATTCTGCGTAAACACCGAAGCCGCATTTCCATAGGGATTTGCGTTTTCAATAGCCAGTGCTTCGTCAACAGTATTCGTTCGCATGATACTAATTACCGGCCCAAAGATCTCTTCTGTTGCAACAGACATATCAGGCCTTACATAATCTATTACTGTAGGACCAACATAAGTACCTTTTTCTTTGCCTTCAACGGTAGTATTCCTCCCATCCACTAAAATTTTAGCACCTTGCGCTTCCGCTTCTGTGATATATTTCTCGATCCTATCTTTAGATACTTTATTAATAACAGGTCCCAGGTTTTTACCAGGAATAATTTTCCTCGCCTCATCACATATCTTATCAATAATATGATCAACATTCCCAACTCCAACCATCGCCGAAGAAGCCATACATCTTTGTCCGGCACAGCCACTCATGGAGGCAGCAACATTTTGAGCAGTCATATCCGGTTTTGCATCCGGCAATACTATAAGATGATTTTTAGCGCCACCTAATGCAAGACACCTTTTATAATTTGAAGTAGCACGCTTGTATACGATCTTCGCAACCTTGGTTGAACCAACAAATGAAACAGCCTGGATATCGGGATGATCACAGATCGCTTCTACGATTTCAACGTCCCCGTGAACCACATTAAATACTCCATCTGGCAAGCCAGCCTCTTTTAATAATTCAGCAAGTTTTCCTACACTCAAAGGTACTTTTTCAGATGGCTTCATAATCATACAGTTCCCCAAGGCGATGGCGTTGGGTAAAGTCCAATTTGGAACCATGCTTGGGAAATTAAAAGGTACAATAGAAGCAACTACACCCAGCGCAACATGCTCTGTTCTACATTCTACTCCCCTGCTCACCTCAAGAACTTCACCGGTAACCAGTTGAGGTAAAGAGCATGCAAATTCAGATAGTTCAACAGACTTTTCGACCTCTGCGATCGACTCACCAATCGTCTTACCGTTTTCTTCAGAGCAGAGTTCCGCCAGTTCCTGCAAATGTTTTTCTAATAAAGATTTGTATCGGTAGAACACTTGCACCCGTTCCTTTATCGGAGTTTTGTGCCAGGATGGAAATGCTTTTGATGCAGCCATAACTGCAGAGTCTAAATCTTTACTGGAAGACATCGGAACTACTGAAAGTAATTTGCCATCGATGGGAGAAATTACATCAAGCTTCCGGGTAGAATCAGTATCTACAAATTGGCCGTTGATATAATTTTTGACCTCAGAATATTTCATCTTGTAAGTTATTTACATTTTTTTGATTAGATGGTAAAATAGGTAAAAACCTAAGCATACATTTATCAGAAAACATGGAAATGGATAAATCAATAGAATTAATGGAGTATCATTAACCCCTCAGAGGCATATCTTTTTACGTTGCCGTCAGCGCTAATCAGCGTATAATTATTACACATAGCCTGCCATATGAGCATCCGGTCGAATGGATCTTTGTGATAATTTGCTATTAATTTATGATAGGTACTACTAGCTTCTGCAGCCAGGGGTTCAATATCAAAACCTATTTGCAAACATGCGCCAGGCAAATCTTCAGGAGAAAAACCCGTAATCTTAAGTTTGCCCAGGGATGATTTAAGCGACACCTCCCAAAAACTGATAGTGCTGATAATGATGTGGTTTCCCGGATCAGTAATAATATCCTTTACTTTCTTTGATAGCTTTTTTGTATCAGCAATGGCCCAAAGCATATAATGGGTATCAAGCATGTATTTCATACGCCTAAAAATTCTTCTTCCGTCATTTTAAAATCGACGCCAAAATTTACTTTCCCCTTCCCTTCCAAAATGCCAATCTTCCTCCTGTGTTTTTTAACAGGTAATTTTGGTACAAGCCTGGCTACAATTTCTTTTCTTTTCCCATAGGAAATGCCAATTTCATGCCCAGCCAGTACCTTTTTTAATACTTCCGAAAAATTGGCTTTAAATTCTCCAACACTCATAATTTCCATATCATAATCTTTATGTGAAGTTACATTTAACTTGACAAGTTGACAAGAAATAAAAATCAGCTTACCCCCTATGGCACACCTTTTGCCCTTCCGCCTGAAAATTCATCTTATATTTATGTATGGTTATAAGGAACATCCTCATCTTCTCGCTGGTATTTTTAAAATTTCATTCCTATTCCGGATGCGAGGATGCTCCCAAAAAAAATGATCATCCATCAACAAAATCAGAATCTCCACCAGGCTACGATCTTTCCAAACCTCGTAAAATCAACCTTGTAAAAGAACTTGATGAAATATCAGGAATTGCATATTATCCAAAAGATACCAGCATTTTTGCTATCGTAGATGAGGATGGCTTATTATATAAAATATACCTCAACCGAAAAAATAAAGTCATGTATTGGCGCTTCGACAAGAAACATGATTTTGAGGACCTGGTTTTACATGACAGTACTTTCTACATCCTGATAAGCAATGGTGATATCGAAAAACTTAAATACAACAAAGATTCTCTTTCAAGAGTATTGACGAATTTTCCACAAGCGGATAAAAAGGTAAATGAATTTGAATCACTCTATTATGATGATCATTATGGGAAACTTGTAATGATGTGTAAAGATTGCGAGGAAGATAAAAAGAAGGCAGTTTCATCTTATGGAATTAACACCGATTCCCTTACTTACACTTCAGGTCTTTTCAAAATAAATGTTGATTCGATCATACAAAAATTAAATATTGATAAACTACATTTAAAACCATCGGCTGCAGCTATCAACCCCGTTACAAATGATCTTTATATATTAGCATCCGTAAATAGGTTGCTTGTTGTTATGGATAGCACTGGGGTACTGAAAGATGTGTACGAATTAGATCCTTCACTGTTCAAGCAACCTGAAGGAATGGCCTTCACCCCATCGGGAGATATGCTTATTTCTAATGAGGCCGGAGAAAGTGGCGCCGCTAATATCTTAATTTATAAATATCAAAAGGACAAATGAAACGACTTTTAGCAACGGGAGCATTGTTGTTGCTGCTGATGCAATCTAATTGCCAGGCACAAACGGATACTATCCAGTCAAGAATTGTATTAATAGGAGATGCCGGAGAATTGACAAATGGCCTCCACCCGGTGGTTGCAGCAGTAAGAAGCCATGTATTGCTGGACAAGAAAACCACTATTATATTTCTTGGAGATAATCTTTATAAAACAGGATTGCCTGATGATGGAGTAGCCAATTACGATAAGATAAAAGCGCCTCTCGACTCACAACTGGTAATCGCCAAAGGAACCGATGCAAAAGTTTTCTTTATCCCGGGTAATCATGATTGGAACAATGGAAATAATGGGGGTTGGGATGCTATACAGAGAGAACAATATTATGTAGATGCAACCGGAGATCCGAATATCAAGTTTTATCCGGAAGATGGCTGTCCGGGTCCCGAAGAAATTAATCTTACTCCGGATATTGTGTTATTGCTCATGGATAGTCAATGGTGGGTACATCCTCATGAAAAGCCCGGAGTGGAATCTGATTGCCCCTATCAAACAGAAGAAGAAGTATTAACACAGATCACTGATGTTCTTTCAAAAAACTCTAAGAAGCTGGTTATTTTTGCCTTCCATCATACGCTGAGAAGCCATGGGATCCATGGTGGGTATTTTCCATTGGACCTACTGCTTTTTCCATTTATCGACATATCTCCAAAGTTATACATTCCATTTCCTGGTATTGGCGGCGTGTATATGCTTGTAAGGGGGGTATTCGGAACTTCGGAAGATATGCATCACCCTGCATACGCCCATTTTATTGAGAAGATGAATACTGTTATCAAAGGTCACCAGAATGTGATCTTTGCTTCAGGTCACGACCATACCCTTCAATTACTAAAGGACACAGGAGCCTATTTTATTGTAAGCGGAACAGGGTCGAAATCAAACAGGGTCACTAAAAAGAAAAATACCCTATTTGACAGTGATCTACATGGCTTTGCCGAGTTGGAAATATCGAACAACAAAAATGTAAATGTTTCCTACTATACAATTGATTCAAGCAGTATTAAAAAAGCTTACACCAAAAACCTTTTTAATTTTTCCACACCCCTCGAACCAACGGATAGCACCAGAAGCGAGCCTGAAGTGTCGTTTAAAGATAGCGTAATGGTTGCTCCAGATACTAGTTACAAAAATGCATCTGGCTTTAGGAAATTTATCATGGGCAAAAATTATAGGAAGGAATGGGGTACCCCAGTTAAACTAAAGGTCTTCAATATTCAGAAACAAAATGGCGGATTTACAATTGAGAGCCTGGGAGGAGGAAAGCAAACAAAATCATTGCGATTGAAAGATAAAAACGGGACTGATTGGATACTTCGTGGTGTAGATAAAGATCCGGAAAAAGAATTACCTGAAGCTTTCAGGGGCACATTGGCTCAAAGAATGGTTCAAGACCTGATCTCAGCTAGTAATCCTTATGCTGCACTGGTTATACCAGGTTTAGCACAAGCAACGGGGATTATTGAGGCTAATCCTAAATACTACTATGTACCTGATGATCCCGCATTCGGCATCTACCGAAAGATCTTTGCACAAACAGTTTGCCTTCTTGAAGAAAGAAAGCCTACACTGGATGATTTAGATACAAAAAGCACTGCTAAAATCATTCATAATCTCATCGACGACCAGGACAAGCACGTTGATCAACAAGCTTATTTGAGGGCACGTTTACTTGATATAGTCATAGGAGATTGGGACCGTCACTTTGATCAATGGAGATGGATTAAAGGTGATACTGGCAAGGGAAAACTATATTACCCTGTTCCCCGCGATCGAGACATGGCATTCTTTAAATCTGATGGGCTAATGCTAAAAATAATATCTAAAAACACCCTGCCCTACCTGGAAGGTTTTAATAAGAATATTAAAAAAGTAAACTGGTTCAATTATGAAGCGAGGGATATAGATCGAACTTTTATGACCATCCTTGATAAGACAGATTGGGAAAAAGCTATTGATACTTTTAAGATGAATTTAACCGATGAGGCTATTCAAAAGGCTGTGAAAAATTTACCCCCTGAAATCTACCCGATGGATGCTTCAATAATAACTGAGAAAATCAAAAGCCGAAGAAACATACTCAAAACCGAGGCTTTGAAGTACTACAACTTCCTTTCAAGAAAGGTGAAGATTACCGGTAGCAATGATGATGAATATTTTGACGTTAAGAATGCCAACGACAAATTACTGGTAACCGTGTCTAAAAGAAACAAACACGGCGATTCTGCGGTACTATACAACCGGGTTTTTGATCCCAAAGTAACTAAGGAAATAAGTCTTTACGGCTTAAACGGAAATGATAAATTTAATATTGATCCTGGAACCAATTCAAAAATTAAAATCAGGATGATAGGCGGTAAGGGTAAGGATACTTTCAACATTCAGGGTCACGTACGCAATTTTATTTATGACCAGTCAACAGAAAAAAATGCAATACTGCATTCGAGCAGGTCAAAAATTGTGCTTTCTTCCGACCCCCAGATCAATGAATATAAGACTTACGAGTATTACTATAACAAATATCGTTTCCCTCAACTAAATCTTGGATACAATGTTGAAGATAAATTATTAGTTGGTGTTGGCTTTTCAGCTACAACCTATGGATTTAGAAAAGAGCCCTCAACCGATCAAAAATTAACCACATTATACGCATTGAGTAGTGGAGCATACCAGGCAAAATATCAAGGCATTTTTAATAAGGTGTTTCGCAAAGAAGATGTACTGTTGAATGCAGAGCTTGTTAATCCAACACTTAACAACTTCTTTGGATTTGGAAATAGTTCAATTAACGACAACTCAAAACCTATAGAATATTATCGCGTAAGATATAAATATGTGCAGGCAGATCTATT
>JADGPY010000130.1 GCA_017882205.1 Chitinophagaceae bacterium | reverse complement strand
GGGTTATTCACAATTATTGCAGAGCTTAAAGTCGCATTATTTGCATCCCAAAGATCTATCCATAAACGATTACACCTATCAATTACCTGTTGAAAGGATTGCGATATATCCCTTACCTCAACGGGATCATTCTAAATTATTAGTATGGAAGAATAATAAGATTCTGGAAGATAAGTATTACAATTTAACTACTCATCTGCCAGCTGGCTGCTTGCTTATACTGAACGATTCCAAGGTGATACCAGCCCGGGTTTTATTCACAAAACCAACAGGAGGGGTTATCGAAATATTTTGCCTGGAACCTTTCGAAGAAAAAGAATACAATACGGCAATGAGCAGGAAAGCAAGTTCCCGTTGGAAATGTATGATAGGCGGTGCGAGTAAATGGAAGTCTGGTAACCTGGAAAAAGTACTTTCGATAGCGGGGGTAGAAATAATTTTATCCGTTACATTAATTGAAAAAATAAAGGATGCATATATTGCTGAATTTTCATGGACACCTGCTCAATATACTTTTGCCGAGATCATACATGTTACCGGTGAAATGCCATTACCACCATATATTAAACGAAAAAGTGAAACAATTGATTTGGAAAGATACCAGACCATCTATGCAAATTATGAAGGCTCTGTTGCAGCCCCAACGGCAGGACTTCATTTTACAGATAAGATATTAGCATCATTAGAGACTAAAAACATCACTGCAGAATTTGTTACGCTTCACGTTGGTGCTGGTACTTTCAAGCCGGTAAAAACAGAAAGAATGGCTGCTCATGAGATGCATGCTGAATGGATGGACATTTCAGTTGAAACTATCAAAAACATAATGGCACATGCAGGAAATATTACTGCAGTCGGAACGACTTCTTTGCGAACCATTGAAAGTTTGTATTGGATGGGTGTGAAATCTTGTCTTGGCTCATCAATAGATATCTCAGAACTTGAAATTACACAATGGGAGGTGTATGAGGAACCGTTGAAAGAATGTTTGATAGATGTTAAGACAGCCCTTATGTGTTTATTGAAATGGATGGAAAGAAATCAGCGGCAACGGCTAATAGTACCTACCAGTATACTCATTGCACCGGGTTATACCTTCAGAATGATCAATGCGCTTCTAACAAACTTTCATCAGCCACAATCAACGCTACTTCTGCTTGTAGCAGCTGTTGCCGGGAATGACTGGCGATCTGTTTATGAATATGCATTAAGCCACGATTTTCGATTTTTAAGTTATGGAGATGGCTGCTTACTGTTTATTTCTGAATAGTCACCGGAGTACCCACGGGAATATAACTATAGAGATCTTTTGCTTCGGTATACTTTAAAGAAATACAACCGTCGGTCCAGTTCTGGTAATAGTCAACTGTCCATTCTTCCTGGGGACGTGTAGCATGAATGGCAATCCCGCTTCCAATCTTTGCATTTCTGGGGATCATTCCTTTGGTTAATCTATCATTAAATTTCCGGATGCTTTCTTCATTGGGGAAATCAAGTAATAATTCGAAGCCCCATTTTGGATGTATTTTTTTCAGTAGTATTTTGAATTTGCCTTCAGGTGTTTTTTTATCGCCTTCCATATATTTATCATTCAGATCATTGCTTCCGAATACAACGGGATAGGTTGCGTACCAGCCTTCCTGGTCATATACCCTTAGTTCGTAATCAGATTTATCGATGATGATGTAATATGGATTATCTGCTGGGGCAGTAGTTGCAGCGGGCTTATTAGCTGCTGATGCAACTGCTTTTCTTACAAACTTTTTCTTCTTCGGTTTGGTAAACCCGAAAAAAAGAATAGAAAAAAGTAAGATAATAAAGATCCCCAGGGATTGGTTTTTCATTTGAAGCCTAAGGTTTATCCAAAGATAATTTAAACGCTAAGCCTTGCAAAAATATTTCGTTGTTGAAGTTATTTTTAACTTTTTAAACGTTAACAACTGTTTTAACACTACCCGTGCGCTTTAGAGCTCCCCATCCCTGCATTTCACCTTTAATTGCCCGGTTGAATGACTTGAATAAAATATAGTACATTAACTGCCGATAAATGAATCGTTGAGGAATCATCCATACCAGTTTTTTATGATCCTCTTTTTCAAAAGCAAAGGCAAGTGCGGCTCCGGCAATATCAACTATACTGAATATCGCGTAATACAATACTATGTGTGGTAAGCTTGCCATAATAATACCCATTGCTGCGCCAATAAGACTTAATGCCAGGATCAGGTCCGCAAGCGGAGCCAGAAACGGAAGTATCATCTGGAATATCAAAATATTTGGCATAGCCACCATTCCAAAATTTTTATATCGAGGGTTGAAAACAGTATCACGATGTTTCCAAAAACACTGGATCACCCCAAAACTCCAGCGGAAACGTTGTTTCATAAATTGTCTCAATGTTTCTGGCGCTTCAGTATAGGATATAGCTTCTGAACAGTTTCTCACTTTGTAGCCACATCTATGCAATCGCATGGTAAGATCACAATCCTCTGCGAGTGTGTCACTCGTGAAACCACCGGCCTCAAGAACCGCCGATTTTCTAAAGCCTCCTATGGCACCCGGAACAACTATGATGCAGTCCAACAAGTCAAATGCGCGGCGGTCAAAATTCTGGGAAGTAATGTATTCAATACTTTGCCATATGGTGATCATGTTTATCTCATTTCCCACCTTCACATTTCCTGCAACTGCAGCAACATCTTCATTATTGAATTTTTTCATTAAGTATGAGATTGCATCATTTTTTAATTGAGTATCAGCATCTATGCAAACAATAAATTCAGCATCAGCTTTGGTTATCCCGTAATTTAATGCAGTGGCCTTTCCACCATTTGGCTTGGTAAAAACATGAACAGATGGATGATTTGCGAATGTTTTGACGACTATATCATAGGTCTTATCCTTACTTCCATCATCAACAAATATCACTTCAAGGTTGGGATAGTCCTGGCTCAATAAACTTTTTACTGTTCTTACGGCATTTACCTGCTCATTATATGCGGGTACAATAACGCTAACCTTGGGTTGAAGCCCAATGGCCAGAGGAGGTTCAACACGTTTCTTTTCTCTTTTTTTTTGAATGGTTGCAAGCACAGCCATCAGAACGATCCTTCCAACAGAACATAGTATACCAATAATAAAAAGTGAAAATAATATTTGGCCCATCCAATAAGTGAATTCAACAAAGAAAAGATTTATATTTCTTCTGAATCCATTTGGGATCTGAGGCATTACGTCATCTCTGGTCTTACCCATAAGATCAGCCACAGTAGTAAATTTATATCCACGCGCTTGAAAATAATCAATGATGCGTGGAAGTGCATCTACGGTTGCCTGACGTGTTTCACCGCCAGCATCGTGGAGCAATATGATACTTGCATTTCCTTCATCTACTTGTTTAACTACGTTAAGAAAAATGCTATCGGCGCTAATTCCTGGTTTCCAGTCATTAGGATCAATACTCTCGCCAATCGTTAAGTAATTTTCGTTCCTGCTTCTTTGTATCGGTTCAAGTTCTTCATAAGTTTGGGGCTCAGAGTCAGCATTATATGGAGCCCTGAACAGGATAGTTGATCTACCCGTAACGGTCTCAATAAGTAAGCGTGTCAGCTTCATTTCTACATCAGCCCTGCCAAGGCTCATTTTGGCAATATTATTATGAGTGAATGTATGATTACCTATTTCAAATCCGTCCTTAAATATTCGTTGCAGGATAGGAATATTCTTTTCTCCCTGAAGTCCTACAATAAAAAAGGTGGCAGGCACTTTCTTTTTTTCAAGGATATTTAGGATCCTGGGTGTAAATTCTGCGCTTGGACCATCATCAAATGTGAGGATCAATTTATGTCCCGGGCCACGGGTTGTGTCTTCAGCGAACTTTCGAATAACATAACCGGAAGGTAGTTGAAGATATTCTTGCTCAGCAATCAGATCCTCTACAGAATCAATTTCAAATTTTACTTTTCCTTCCTGTGGCTTAAATAAAATATCCAGTACTTCGCCTTCGCCCTGAAATCCAACACTATTTGTAGTGATGGGAGCCGTTTCAAGAGAAGTATAATCAAATGGAGTTACATCCAACGCATCATTACTCAGGTCTTTATTATAGTATTGCCACATTCTTTGATCTTCACTTCCGAGCCGCCATAAACTAGTTCCGGCTGTAGCGTATTCATCACTGAAGCGCATAATATTGAAGGTTGTAGCTGCATCAGTAAACCATACTTCATGTTGAATGGTTTTTGTAACAGAGGGACTGTCATCATTCGATTCTTCTTTTACATAGTTGAAATGGAGATTGAAATTATCATTGTCATAAGTTACGTGAGCGTTTAAAAACTTTGCCTGATTGATTGCGTCATTGTATGTAATGGTAGAATACTTATCAAATTTTTTATTGGCCCAATCATATCCATAACCTCCTAAACCAAGTATTATTTTGGCGGGATCTATCTTTGAAGCCGTCCAGTCTACTGCTTCCTCAATCCATTTTTGAGCACTTATTGGTCCGGGTCCGGTAGAATTATTGTGCTGGTCATAAGCCATCAATACGACATAGTCATTATAGGATGCTAATTTTGTATAATCGTAATCATTGTTATTCGGCTCCAGATCCATCGTTACAACCAGACCTACTTTATGCAGTGCTTCGTAAAGATTAGATTGAAACTGCGTCAGAGGCTCATTAGTGGGTTCTATTAATTGCTCAAAGTCTATATTCACTCCCTGCAAGTGATAATAAGACAATGTGTCCATGATCTGTTGAATAAACCTTTGTCTTTTAGTTACATCAGTTAATATCGGGTGTAATAACTTTCCATCAAAGTCTTGTTTTAATGAATTAAAATTGCTGATTATTGGCATGATCCTCAAATTTTTTAGTCTCATCATGGCAAGCCCTGCACTATCAATCCTGCTTTGGAGTGTAGATGTATTACTATCGATAAAAAACCATTCAGGGAAAATAGTATTCAGTTTATCTCCATTTTTTTCAAGATCAGGCAAGGAAGTATTGGAGGTCCAGGGAGTATAGAATGCCGCCCGGATGTACGGAAGTCTCTGGATTTGGTTGGAAAGCTTTTTCATTTTTTTTAATGAATCTTCTTTCTCTTTCTTTGTCAGGAATTCTTTAAAGCCTTTGTATTTTATATTCTGGGTGGTTGCGAGGGTCAATGGATTAGAGGGATCGAGTTTTTTCTCATATTCCCTTGCTTTATCCTGCATGGAAGGAACGCTTGGGCGGATAGCAAAAAAGTAAGCCAGGCCCAATACTACAAGGAAGAATATTGCAATCAGGGCCAGAACACGACTGGTCCATTGAACTCTCTTCCACCGAGTGGATTTATTAGTTTGAAAAACCTGGGGTAGATGGCTCATTGAAGAATGAAGATAATAGTTTATAGATTAGGATGGCATAACAGACTTTTAACCTTTGGCTATAGATTTGAATCTTTTATTGAGGTTCAGGTTGTGGGGTTAACAATACTTTATGAATCTGCAGCGAACGTTTTCTCTTAAAAAGGCATCTTATATATGTATCGGGGGTATTGCCCCGCAAGTTCTTTAAAAAGATCATTTTATTATTGGATAAGTTAATAAGGATGGTGTTAGTCTCTTAAGAATTTATTAACACACATTCCTAAAATATTGGCACCGCTTTTGCGTTGTATAATATTAAGTAAGTTTTAAAAGTCAATTTTCTCATAAGCAGTTAGTTTTGGTAAACGGCCCCTGTTTCTACAGGGGCCTTCTTGTGTGGGTCATCGATCGGCGCCCCGATTAGTTCTGGTGGGTAAGCTTTTCGGAGTTCTCTGCAAACTGAAGCGAATCAATGAATTCCTGGAGTTCTCCATTCAATACATTATCAAGGTTATATACAGTAAGGCCAATACGATGATCGGTAACTCTTCCCTGCTGGTAATTATAAGTTCTGATCTTGGCAGAACGGTCGCCGGTGCTAACAAGGCTTTTTCTATGTCGTGATATTTCATCTTCCTGTTTCCTAACTGTTTCTTCATAAAGCTTAGTTCTTAACATCTGCATGGCTTTTTCCCTATTCCCTAATTGAGAACGTTCTGTTTGACAAACTACTACGATCCCGGTTGGTATATGAGTTAAGAAAACTTTAGTTTCTACTTTATTTACATTTTGACCCCCTGCACCACCACTTCGGGCAGTCTCCATTTTAACATCGCTTTCATTAACCTGCACATCTACTTCTTCAGCTTCGGGCATAGCTGCCACAGTGGCAGCACTTGTATGAACTCTGCCACTGGCTTCTGTATCCGGCACCCGTTGAACCCTGTGAACCCCACTTTCAAATTTTAAAGTGCCATAAACATCTTCTCCTGTTACTTCTATCTGCACCTCTTTATATCCCCCCACAGTACCTCCGCTTTCACTTAGTATGGCTGTTTTCCAGCCTTTCTTTTCACAATACTTAAGGTACATCCGGGTAAGGTCTCCTGCAAATAAGGAAGCCTCATCACCGCCAGTTCCTGCACGAATTTCAAGGATACAATTTTTTTCATCTTGTGGATCTTTGGGAATAAGCATTGCCCTTATCTGCTTCTCGAGCTCCTCCTTTTTCTCCTGCAGGCTGGGTAGTTCATCCTTAGCCAATTCTCTCATTTCGTTATCATCGCTATTCAGTACTTCTTTATTGAATTCTATATCATCTAAAATCTTGGCATATTGATTTCTAAGGATTACAATTTTCTCCAAACTGCGGTATTCTTTACTCAGTTGGGTAAATTTTCTATTATCCCCAACAATAGCGGGGTTGCTCAGGGCGACCCCAAGTTCATCAAACCTTGCTTTAATTGCCGCCAGTTTATCTAACATAGTGTAATTTTATTTTATAACTCACGGTTCTATTTGCTTAGCAATAATCAATCTTTATTCTGGAACCGGGCGGCAAAATTAAAGTATTAACCCCATTACATGAGCTATCGCAAATTGAAGGCTGATCATTTATTTGATGGAAACGGGTTTATTCCAGGAAACCCGGTATTGGTTATGAACAGCGATCATTCTATCCTGGATATTATTCCATCAGGTGAAGCGGGTGAGGATGTCGAAATTTTCAGTGGGATACTTTCTCCCGGATTTGTCAATGCTCATTGCCATCTTGAACTTTCACATATGAAAGGATTGATCCCAAAAGGAACAGGCCTGGTGGATTTCGTTTTTAAAGTTGTGACTGACAGGCACTTCGCTGATAACGACATTCACGCGGCTATACAAATTGCAGAAGGTAAGATGCATTCCAGCGGAGTAGTAGCAGTTGGTGATATATGCAATAACCTGTCAACATTCAATCAAAAACGGGAAGGCAATCTATCGTATTATAATTTCATTGAAGCCAGCGGCTGGCTCCCGGAGGCAGCAACTACCAGATTTGAAAGAAGCAAAGAATTCTATCATGAATTCAAAAAAATATCCGGAAATGTATCTATTATTCCTCATGCGCCCTACTCTGTTTCCGATGGATTATGGGATTTGATCAGCCCATATTTTGAACATAAGGTAGTTTCGATCCACAACCAGGAAGCAATGTTTGAGGATGAATTTTTCATGCATGGGACCGGGGATTTAGTAAGAATGTTTGAACTCATGAAGATTAACAATTCATTTTTTACTGCAAGTAAAAAAAGCAGCTTGCAGACTTATTTTCATAAACTGTCTAAGGCGGCCAGTGTAATTCTTGTGCACAATACATTCACTAGAAAGGATGATATCGATTTTCTGAAATTGAATAATAACAAACAGCTTATCTCCTTCTGCCTCTGTGTAAATGCTAACCTCTACATTGAAAGTACTTTACCTCCTTTAGAAACGCTCATCGGGAGTGGTTTCAATATTGTTCTTGGTACAGATAGCCTCGCAAGTAATCATTCTGTCGATATGTTAGAAGAAATGAAAACCATCCAGCAATATTTCCCATCCGTTACATTAGAGCAAATGCTTAGATGGGTTACCTCTAATGGAGCTGAAGCATTAATGATGAATGATAAGTTAGGAAGCTTTGAAAAAGGTAAACAGCCTGGAGTAGTTCTGATTGAAAATCTGGATGGGATGAAATTAACGGATGATTCATCTTCACTAAGAATATTATAAATGAATTAACCTGCTTCTCTACCGATATTGAAAACCTAACGGCATTCTTAAGAAAGTATCTCCTGAAGTACTGGTAATGTTTTCATAACCCCGAAATCCTGCATATGTAAAGCATAGAAAGATTGGAAGGCCAGCAATATTTCCCGCCTCAAAAATTTATTGATCCTGATCTGGGCAAGTTCGTTTGGGTGAAGCGTTTTCATTAGTTGTGAGATATGATAGCTCTGTTCTCCCTGTAAATAATGAGGATGATGGGGTGGATGCTCTTTAAAAATTCCTTCCTGCAGATCGAGTACGTTGCGAGTATCTGAATAGGTGTCCTGCATTTTGAAGCCAAAGAACTGCGCAAGCTGCAAGCTAAAATAAATGGGGAAATTTGCGGCCACTGCTTCTTCTGAAATATCCAAAGTCATTAAAGCATCTTCAGCAAATTGAAATAATTCAAAATTGCTTTCCGGTTGCTTCAGGCATTTTTGAAGTAGTTCAACCATATATAAAGCAATAGCGTTTTTGGTGACATCACTTAAAATATTCCTGTAGAGGTAATTCCATTTTATCTCTTTAATGCGTTGAAGATTTTTGAGTTCATTGTGGTAAACCTGGAGGTCCAGAATAGAGGAGGGTTGAAAGAAATGAGCTTTTGAACTATTACCTGCTGTGCGTGCACCATTTACCATGTATGATTGAATGCCAAATAACTCGGTAAAAATATTTACCACTACAGAGGTCTCTCCATATTTAATTGTTCTGAGTACAATGCCTTTGGTATGGAAGATCATGAATTGATATTATCTCACAATAAATATTTTGCTAACCACTTTCTCTTTATTCGTTTCATCTGTAGCCAGCACCAGGTATGCACCACTGCTCACTTTCTGGTCTTTATAGTTTTTTCCGTTCCATACCGCCTGGCCGCCAAGGGCCCTTGTTTCATATACCAAGCGGCCATCCAATTCGGTGATCTTCACTATTGCATTATTTACAAGTCCCCGGATGCCAATTAAGCCACTAAATCCAGGTGGAACCGGATTTGGAAATATCAATACATTTTCATTTTTATCGGTGCCCTCTGTTGACGTACCACGGTAAGAACATAAGCCTTTAAATGTTTCTATAAATACTTCACCTGTTTGAGGATGGATTGTAAGGTAGTGAATGTCATTGTTCAGCAATGGACTATTATCTTCTGTGAAATGGTTAATTACAGTTTCTCCATCAGAGCTGATCAACCATAGTCCATTTGTTGTTCCAACCCATTTCCTGTTTGCCCCATCAACAGCGATGGTTCTTACTTCCTCATTCTGAAAAAGATTACCAGCAAAAGCCCCTTGTTGAACAACAGGAAGTATTGCTTCGCATCCACTGGTGAAAATTTCACCAGGGCATGGTATAAGCGCAATTCCAGTAGCAGTGCCCACCCAGATCAATCCATTCTTATCTTTTGCAATGCAAAAGACCTGGTTGTCTGGTAAGTTGCCATTGCCGGTACCAGTACGAAATAATTTCCAACGGTCGTCACTTGTATTGTCGATCGAGCTTCCTGTATTAAGGCATAGCAATCCATTTCCCTTGGGGGATACAATCCATTTCTGATCCTGGTCATCAACAAGTATTTGGGAAACGGCATTATCAAATAGTGTAAATGGTGGGGTGAATGTTTTCCAGGTACTATCTGCCTTTTTCACCAATAGTTCATTTGCTGCCCCATAATTACTTATCCATAAATTATTTGCTGCATCATAGCAAAGACCGCTTACTCTGTACGAACCTGGATCGCCTAATGCTGCTTCAAGTGCAGATTGTTTGTAGATCTTAAGATTGTTGTTGGAAAGCCGGACAAGTCCACCTCCAAAGGAACCATAATAAACATCTTCATTTCTCCGATCGACCGTTACTGTTATAATATCGTTTACTGAATCTAGTATGTGGTTGTTATATTGATTATAAAAGCTCCAGTAATCATTTTCAAATTTGAATAATCCAAATGGATTGTATGTATAATTCCAGGCACTGTTTACTTCGCCTGCTGCAATAAACAATTTATTTTTGAAGATGATCATTTCACCGCTTGATCTTTCAAATGGCGAATTCGGAAAAATCTTTTCCAAAGAATTGTTGCTGAGCTTTTCAAGGCCCCCGAAGAGATCCGCAGTATAGTATTGATTGTCTTTAAAAATAGCTTCTTGTGGGATTTTTAAGCTTCCGGGGAATTGCAGGCTTGTTTCTATCGTTCCATTAGAAAAGAGGGAAACTACCCGGCCGTTCAAAGAAGGCTTATTTTCGCTAATTAATAATTTACCGGAAGAGAGATTAATATTGGTTAGCTGCCATCCATCGGCATACAAAAAACTTGTTGCATTGCCTGTTAGGGAAAATAATGAATCGTTTTTAGCAAAAATGATGTGGTCCTGGAAATTCACAACATCCTGGACAATTCCAGAGCTCAATATCTGCCAATTATGAAAATCCGTCAGGTCAGAATTAAGGGCTGCCCTTTTAAGGCCTTCCGTAGTAGCGGCATACAGGTATGAAGGATCAGATGTGATTCCAGTTATCTTAATAAAATTCCCGGTACTACCTGGTACGTAGGTATCTTTTGTTTCATTTCTGAGTTCATCAATTACAACGATACCGAGTCCTGTAGAGAGGTAGGCCATGCTGTTTAGAAAATAAATATTGTAGATATTTTTATCTCCGGTATAATTTTTTCTTTTGATGTCTGGGATGTTGGCGATATTATTGGCAGATACGATATCCAGATTTGAATTGCTGTAAGCGATCAATAGATTTTTGGTAATGTTGTCGAAGCCGATGGTGCTGATACCGGTTTCTGCAAGTCCGGTTATCTTACTATATCGTGTAAACTCATTATCTGTGGGATTATAACTGAACACACTATAGGGTGTTGCACAAAAAATGACATTACTTCCAACGGCTACCTTAATAGCGCTGCCATATGGAAGGTATTCTTTCCATTGTCCTGGTGGGGCAAGTTCCTGGGCTATGCCAAACTTTGGCTGATTAGATGCGAAAAGAAAGATCAAAACAAGCCTTGAAAACATGGAAAAACATTAAACCGCAAAGTACACAAAGAAAATACAACACAAAAGAAGGTCTGAAAATACTTTGAGAAGTAGCGTGCTAGTTCTCTACGTGCTCTTTGTGAAATGCTTTGTGGCTCTTTGTAGTAATAAACATTAAAAAATAGCTTTCTTTGCCAAATTATATTTATGTGCATCTCTAATCTCAAATAATTTGTAAATGTGGCAACTCCTTGCAAAACTGGTTCTGCGTTTCAGGTTACCATTATTAATCATCCTCCTCGGCGTTACAGGGTGGATGGGTTTCTTAGCTAGCAGGGTTAAGCTTGATTATGAATTTGCAAAAGCGATTCCTCTTGACAATCCGAAGTACAAGGAATATCTTTCTTTTAAAGAAAAGTTTGGGGATGATGGCAACCTGATGGTAGTTGGGGTGCAAACCGGTAAGTTTTTTGAATTGGGTAACTTCAATGCTTTTACCCGGTTGCAACAAGATCTCAAAAAGGTAAATGCTGTAGAAGATGTATTAGGAGTATCATCAGCGATAAATCTTATAAAGGACAATATTACTATGAAGATGAAACCGGTTCAGGTTTTCCCTCAACCGGTAGCCTCCCAGGCAGAGTTAGATAGCGATAAGGCTCATTTATATTTGCTGCCCTTTTACCAGACATTGTTATACAATCCCGAAACCAATGCCTTTCTCATTGCTGTTCGCATTAACAAAGATGTTCTAAATTCTTCTGCCAGGACTGAGGTGGTTAACAACATAGTAAAGCTTACCGATGATTTTACATCAAAGACTCAAATTCAGACTCATCTCAGCGGGTTACCTCTTATCCGAACCCAGGTTGCGGATCGCATAAAGAATGAAATGAAATGGTTTCTTTTGGGTTCACTTGGTTTATCAGCGCTGATCCTATTGTTATTTTTTCGTTCAATCAGCACCATGTTATTGTCGCTTGGAGTGGTTATTGTCAGCGTTGTGTGGAGCTTTGGTATCCTGGATCTGTTTAATTATAAGATCACCTTGCTAACAGCACTTATACCACCGCTTGTAGTGGTCATTGGAATTCCCAACTGCATTTACTTTTTAAACAAGTATCATTCAACATATACGAAATCAAAAAATAAAGTTCAGTCCCTTGTTCAAATGGTAAGCAAGATGGGGGTAGTCACATTATTTTGTAACATCACCGCAGCTATTGGGTTTGCGGTTTTTGCATTTACCCAAAGTTCAGTACTCAAGGAATTTGGAGCAGTTGCAGGAATCAGTATCATGATGATCTTCGTTATCTCGTTCATTTTATTGCCAGCGATGCTGAGTTATTTGCCTGTCCCAAAAGATCGGCAGATGAGGTACCTGGAGAACCGATGGTTAACGGCAACACTTATATATATTGAAATGTGGGTGGTCCACCACAAAAGGGTGGTGTATCTGACCACGTTGGTTGTGTTGTTATTTTCTGTGATGGGAATTTTACGGTTGAAGAGTGAAGGCTTTATTGTGGATGATCTTCCCAAATCGGATAAAATCTATATGGACCTAAAATTCTTCGAATCGAATTTTAAGGGAGTAATGCCACTGGAGATAGTTATAGATACTAAGAGAAGAAATGGGGTAACCTCCCGTATTGTTCCTCTCCTGATAAAAATGGATACCTTATCCAGGTTCATTTCTCAATGGAAGGAAATGGCTCGCCCGCTTTCAATAGCCGAAGGATTAAAGTTTGCAAAACAAGCCCTCTACGAGGGAGATATTTCAAATTATTCTATTCCCAATGGATTTGATCTGACCTTTCTGAACGATTATCTCCACATTGCGAAGGATTCATCTAATAAAAATGATACGACAAATAAGGTAACCCGCCTTCTATCAGGATTTATGGATAGTACCAAACAAAGAACAAGGATAAGCGTAAATATGGCAGATGTGGGAACAAAAAGATTACCTCAGATCATAAATGCCATTGAGCAACGGGCAAGTTTTATCTTTGATACTTCCTATAATCTTACTTTTACAGGTACTAGTGTTACCTTTCTGGAAGGCAGTAAGTATATTATCGAGGGATTGAAGGCCAGTGTGTTATGGGCCTTTTTGTTGATTGCCTTGTGTATGTTGTACCTGTTCAAATCTATTAGAATCCTCTTTTGTTCCTTAATTCCCAACCTGATTCCACTGGTTGTTACAGCAGGTATAATGGGTTGGCTTGGGATCAGGCTTAAACCTTCTACAGTATTGATATTCAGTGTGGCATTGGGTATTGCTATAGATGTTACTATCCGGTTTCTTGTCAATTATAAACAAGAGTTGCCTACCAACCAGCAGGATGTTTTAAAAACTGTATCAGAGACTATTCGCCACACGGGACTAAGCATATTATATACTTCCATGGTGCTCGTAGCGGGTTTTATTATTTTTTGTTTCTCCGGTTTTGGGGGTACTCAGGCGTTGGGTTGGCTTACGTCTATAACATT
>JADGPY010000129.1 GCA_017882205.1 Chitinophagaceae bacterium | reverse complement strand
TCCCCCCATTCTATAGGATTCAATAATTGGGAAAATATATAGATCCTTAGTTATAATATCGCTCCTCTTATCCTGGATTGAGGTAAGATCATCGAGTACCCAGAAACCCCTGCCCTGGGTAGCCACTACCAGGTCGTTATTTTTAATAGTAAGATCGGTGATTGGAACCATAGGCAAGTTAAGCTGAAATGGAGACCAGTTATCCCCATAATCATAGCTGATGTACATTCCATATTCCGTTCCGCAGTATAAAAGGCCCGGGCGTTTTTTATCCGCACGCATGCATCTTGCAAAGTGCATTTGTGGTATGCCGTTAGTTATCTTTGTCCAGGATTTTCCATAATCTTCTGTCTTATAAATGTAAGGAGTAAAATCATCTACCTTATATTTCGTTCCAACAAAATAGGCCACTCCTTTTTTGAAAGGATCTGATTCAACACAATTCCACATCATCCATTTGCCAGCATCAGGTGGTGTTACATTTTCCCAATGTGCGCCAAGGTCTTTACTCATAAATATCAATCCATCGTCACTGCCGGTCCATAACAAGTCTTTTTCAAGAGGGGATTCATTTCCTGTGAAGATGGTGCAGTAAACTTCAACCCCACTATTATCCTGGGTGATAGGCCCGCCACTACTCTTTTGTTTGCTTTTGTCATTAGTAGTCAAGTCTCCACTCAAAGCAGTCCAGGTAGCACCTTCATCTTCTGAGGCAAATAATACATTGCCACCTGCATATAATCTTTTTGGATTGTGTGGAGAAAAGAAGATGGGAAAGTTCCATTGGAACCTGTACTTGATCATATCTACACCGCCACCAAGAGGATTATCAGGCCAAACGCTGACAGCCCTGTTTTCCCCGGTCTTATGATCAAACCTTGAAAGATACCCACTGTAATTACCACCATACACAATGTCAGGATTTAGTGGGTCTGCTACAACGTATCCACTTTCAAATCCTGCTGTGGATGTCCAGTTTGATTGATTGATCTCCCTGCCTTCCGTTCTGGATGAAATTCTAACCGTACTATTATCCTGTTGGGCGCCAAGGATCCGATATGGAAAATAATTATCTGTTGATACCCTGTAAAATTGTGCAGTGGGTTGATTATCCGGTGTACTCCAGTTTGCGGCAGCGTCAAAACTTATCTGTGCGCCGCCATCATCTGCAACTATCATCCTGTTTCCATCTTCAGGGTCTATCCATAAATCATGATGATCGCCATGCGGAGTTCTTATCCCGGAAAACGTACGCCCTCCATCATTACTACGGTACATCCCTACATTGAGGGCGTATACAATATCAGCATTTTTAGGATCAGCAAAGATCCTGTTGAAGTACCAGGCGCGTTGACGAATATTAGGATCAACACTTACATTGGTCCATGTTTCACCTGCATCATCACTTCTTAATAAACCACCTTTCTCAGATTCAACAAGGCAATAAATTCTTTCAGGATTCGAAGCTGAAATGGCAACACAGATATTTCCGAGGACTGTTTTTCCGGGGAAACCTTTTTTATCATTTAACTTTTGCCAGGTTTCACCACCATCCGTACTTTTCCATAATGCGCTACCGCTACCACCACTTTCCAGACTATATGGGGTTCGGAGAACGGTCCAGGTAGATGCATATAAAACAGAAGGATTTCCTGGTTCCATTAAAAGATCGATCCCTCCACTTTGTTTATCACTAAATAAAACCTTCTTCCAGGTCTTACCACCATCCATGGTTTTAAAGATCCCTCTTTCTTCATTAGGTCCATATAAATGGCCAATAGCTGCTACCCAAACTATATCTGGATTTTTTGGATGAACAACAATACGCGCAATATGACGGGTATCTTTCAATCCAATACTTTTCCAGCTTCTGCCGGCATCTTCAGAACGCCACATTCCAAAGCCTTCACTTACGTTGCCGCGCAAGGTGTTCTCTCCTTCGCCAATATACACAACTGTATTATCAGAAGGTGCTGTAGCAACTGCGCCTATAGAACCACCGAAATATTTATCAGAAATATTCTTCCAGTTGCTACCACCATCAATGGTTTTCCAAACCCCTCCACCGGTGGAACCAAAGTAGAAGGTGTTCTTTTGTTTATAATCTCCACAAACTGCCCCGCTGCGTCCACCCCTGAAAGGGCCTACCAGCCGGTATTTGGATTTGGAGTATAAGATGCTATCTTCTGGTGATATGGCATTTGTTGTTTGCTTTTTGTTTTGGGAAAACGTTGCAGCAGGTAAAAGGATCAGTGATAAAAAACAGATTTTCTTCATTAAAATAGATTGAGTTTGGAAGGTACATAAAATGAGTCAAACATAGACTGCTTATAGTTTCATTTATCGGACCTTAATATTTACACTCAGAGGCTTGCCTGAATAATTTATATTGAAATAATTTTGACTAATATCCATAGTCTTTCCATTAACTGAAATGATTTTGTAGGGAACTGGAAGAATGATCTTTAATTTTCTTGCAATTACGGTTGTTTTATGAGTGTTGCTAATCCTGATATGTATTTCACCTTCCTTAGTAACCCCATCAAATTTCAACAACTCATACTTGCCTTTGGCTAAGGTATTATTGGTAGTTCCATCATCATCAAACATTATAAAACTGCTTTCTTTAGAAGAAGGATAATATTTTATAGTAACTTCTTTACCATTGTAATCACTCGAACTTTTTATATTATGATCGCTTTCAAACATCGGAATAAAACTTCCCTCTTTCACAAATACAGGTATGTTGGTGAGATCAACTTTATCATCTTGCCAAATCCCGCCGGTTTCCTGAGCATCAGAAATTAGATTGAACCAGGTTCCCTCGGGCAGATAAAACTTTTTATGGGTTGCGCCTTTCTCGAGTACTGGTGCAACAAGTATCTCATCTCCCCACATAAATTCATTATTGGCATTATACAGCTCGGGATCATAGCCTCCGAAATAAAACAACGGGCGTACTAACGGCTTACCAAATTTTGCCTGCTCATAACCTAATGTATAGTTATAGGGTAGCAACTCATATCTCAACTGAATATAGCTGCGAACAATACTTTTATAAGGATCAGGATATAAAGCAGCTTCTGAAGGTATGTTTTTTACACCAGGATCAAGATCACCTAATGCAGTTCCATGAGGACGAAGGACAGGAGTAAAGACAGCAAACTGCAGCCAGCGTGTATACAACTCCATATCTCCATCGCCGCCTGCGAAACCGCCAGCATCCGCGTGGATGTATGGAACCCCACTCATGCTCATCCCCAGCATCAGTGGTAACTGGGCTTGCAAGCCACCCCAACTTCGGCTAACATCGCCACTCCATGGAAATACTCCATAGCGTGCGCTGCCTGCATATCCACTCCTGTTAAGATTGAACAAACGAACGTTGGGATATTCTAAGGCATATTTATCAAAAAGCATTTTGTCCCAATAATGACCATAAATATTATGCACTTCATCAGCTTTGAATAATTTATTAAATCCAAGATCACGAAGATTATGATAAATGCCTGCAGGATGTTTTTCGGGTTCTCCCAGATCTCCCCACCAACCCGCAACACCTTTTGTTATCTGTTGTTTATACTTCGACCAGAACCAGTTCTGGGCATCTTTCCTGAATATGTCAATCAATCCACTTTGACCAAAATAAAAATCAGTAAGTACAAACGGTTTCCCTGAACTATCTACCGCATGATATCTTTTTGAAGGCTCGTAATTTGGAGTTGTATTTAGTATAAATGGCTCAGTAATGATAATTGTATTAATATGTTCATTCTTCAACTTGCTGATCATCTTTGTAGGATCAGGCCATGCTTTGTGGTTTGTCCACGCCAGGTTGCCCAAAGTACCCTTAATGCTATCACCAAACCAGAAGAGATCAAGGATCACTGCATCTAAAGGAATGTTTTGATTCCGCATACTATCCACTATTCCCATCAATTGTTTTTCATTTCTATATCCAAATCTGCTCATCAGGTTACCAAAGGCCCATCTTGCAGGAATAGGTTGTGTACCTACCAGTAGCTGGTATTTTCGCAAGATTTCATCAACATTTTTTCCGGGGATAATATAAAAAGATAACTCCCCGGAAGAAACTCCATATTCCAGGATATTAGGATCTGTTTTACCAATATCAAGATAACCACTCGATGGATTATCAAAGAAAATTCCATAGCCTTTTGAGGAAATAATAAATGGCACTGAATAATTCAGGTTATCAGCATTTACTCCATAGCCATACCATGGATTATTATATAAGTTCAGCTTATATCCCCTGCGATCAAGTGGAAGAGAACGCTCGCCGGTACCAAATATCTTCTCCCCTTCTGTTAAAGAAAATTGAAAACCTTTAAATCCCGCTGCTTCAAAATAACGCAGAAGGGTAGCTGAGCTTTCATCAATCACATACCGGGTATTGCCATCAAGAAATTGAATGAACTTGTCAGCTTTAACAATCAGTGGCTTTTCTATTACGGCATTCGATACTTGTGGTGCTGGGAGTTGTCCTTCAGGTGAAAAAGTTGTCTTAATAATATTTCCTGGGTACATAGTATATACCCAAGGTCCTGTGTTGACTTTTACAGCTTTTTGAATTCCTTTCTTTTGTGCTATACTTAAATGAAATACAAGAATTGTTAATACAGTAACAAATACCCTTACTATTTTCATGCCCGTTATTTGGTTCAAATTAAAGAATTGTACCGAAGAACAGTTCCTTGTTTTAATTATTTAGAGGGTTTATACATGCTCTCATCCACCGGCTTGTTTAGTTCGATTTTATCAAAAGTAGTTGAGCCACCTCCTTGCCCCGTTCCGGGGTTTGCAATGGTCTGTGGAAATAGGATACCATCAAAGGCTTTGTAATCTGAATAATCGGTGATTACCTCTCTTTCTACTGATTTTCCGTCGGGTCCCATACCGCTAGCCATTGTCCGGGTTTCTGTAAGTAAATTGGTTTTTACATCAATCGAATAAGTGATGCTTTTACCATCTGGCATGGTTAGTTTTATATTATTATTGTCATTGCCGTTTACGGTTGATTTTGGAAGAAGCTCTACTTTGTTACCTTTGGATGCATAGTCAATAAGAGCGCCGGCGAGATCAAGTTGTCCTTGCATGGTTTTTAATCTATCTGCAGGAATCGTTTCAACACTTGGTGAACGGGGCGTGAAGCTCCATCCTGCGGTTGGAGTAACGATCGTGTAATAATTAGTGCCGCTAAACTCAAAATCTGTTCGGTATAATTTACCGGCAACAATTGTAATTTTTACGGGAATCTCATTACCCATCATCTGCCTTGAACCTTCCATATATAGAGATTGAACAGCTTTAATTTTATCCTTACCACCTCTTGCATCTATATATTTATTAATTATATCATCTGCAGTTTGTCCCTGTGCAAATTGCACCAGAACAACGCCGAGAATAAAAACGACGAAAAGAACAATATTTTTCATGTTTATTAATTTTAGAAGTGCAAGATAAAATAATTCTATATCACCAGCATCGCATCCCCATAGCTAAAAAAACGATATTTATCCTTAATTGCTTTTTTATATGCTTCCATGGTAAGATCATAGCCTGCAAAAGCACAGGTCATGATCAGCAAGCTTGTTTTGGGCAAATGGAAATTTGTAACCAATGCATCAGCAATATTAAAATTGTACGGTGGATGAATGAAAGTATTTGTCCAGCCCTCTGAGGGTTTTAAAAGTTTTTGTGCTGTGAAAGAGGATTCCATTGCACGCATAGTTGTGGTTCCAATGGAGCAGATCCTTCTGCCTCCCTCTTTTCCCTTATTTACGATCTTGCAAGCCTCTTCCTCAATACGGTAATATTCCGCATCCATTTTGTGTTTGCTAAGATCTTCAACTTCTATCGGTCTGAATGTTCCCAACCCTGTATGAAGCGTTACTTCAGCAAAGCGGATGCCTTTGATCTCAAGTCTTTTAATAAGCTCAGTGCTGAAATGTAATCCTGCGGTTGGAGCAGCTACCGCGCCCTCATGCTTAGCATATACCGTCTGGTATCTTTCTTTATCTTCTTCCTCAGGCTTACGCTTGATATATTTAGGCAAAGGTGTTTCGCCCATGAAGTATAGCATCTTCCTGAAATCTTCTTCATTGCCGTCCCAAAGAAAGCGTATCGTCCGTCCCCGACTTGTTGTATTATCAATTACCTCTGCAACCAGTTCATCATTTTCCCCAAAATATAATTTGTTTCCTACCCTTATCTTCCTGGCCGGGTCAACAATCACATCCCATAAACGGTTCGGTTTGTTCAGTTCGCGTAGTAAAAATACCTCGATCTTCGCCCCTGTCTTTTCCTTTCGTCCATACATACGGGCAGGAAATACTTTCGTATTATTAACAACAAAAACATCTTTATCATCAAAATAGTCGAGGATATCTTTAAAATGCTTATTCTCAATCTTACCGGTTTTTTTTTCGATTACCATCAGCCTGCTGTCTTCTCTTTTTTTGGCAGGATTTTGAGCTATTAAGTTCAGTGGGAGGTCAAATCTGAATTGACTTAGTTTCATGTGCAATTATTGATTTAAAGTTAATTGTCACATGCCATTACTGTTGTTACAGGAGATATGTCCCATCTTCGGATGGGCACTTATCATGTTACGGCATGATTTTTTAAGGGTGCAAAGGTACACTAATCAGGCGATAATTAATACAACAAATTTTGTGAACTGAACGTTAACATTTTTGTTACAGGTGTCAATCATTTGGATAATCCTTAGAGTATTTGCATCTTTATAATAACACCGATCCTCAAAGGCTTCTTATGTATCGAAAATACGTCATTGTTTTACTCCCAATATTGTTCCTGGTTCAGTTCCCGGCTTTTTCACAACATACCTCTAAAAAGTATCAGAGCCTGTTATGGGAAATCTCTGGTAATGGACTTACAAAGCCATCTTATTTGTTTGGTACCATGCATGT
>JADGPY010000128.1 GCA_017882205.1 Chitinophagaceae bacterium | reverse complement strand
TGTAAAAGGTGAACCATTTATTTGCGTTCCGTATGCCTGGCTATAGAACTGCAAAAGTTCATTTGCGGTAAATTCATTAGATGCAAATTGATAATCCATAAAACTAAATATCATGAAGTTTTATGTGTGTGAAACGATAACATTACTCTTACCTATAATCTTGTTGTATTAAAAAAGTTATGCCGTCTTTAAGATTTCAATAACTCCTATCATTCACAATAAGTATTGCCTTTTCAGAAAATGTAATGATATTATTGTTTTAAGCATCACTCTCAAAGATATATTTCGATGTCTATGCAATCTCATCTTTTAAGAGTTTGTAGATTGAGTGATGTTTAAAATTCAAATAAATAGGATTTTTATATACATCTGCCTAGTCCAAAATAAATTCAAAGGTTGTTTGATCATTGGGAAGGTGCTCGCTATTTTTGCAGCATTGGTATAAAATTACCTTATACATCCTGCCTCAACACTTGCAATGGAGACCGACTTAATAAGCCCCTGCTGTTTGCTAAGCCTGTTAGTACAGTAAGCATACACACCAATATAAATAAAACCAATACAGGTGCTAACTGAGGATTGAATGGCGTCTCAAAAATATAGTGCGCCAAAGCCCAACTTGCTGCTAGTGCTAAAAGGATACCTGTAACAGCAGCCAATGCGCCCAGAAAAAAATATTCCAATGCAGTAATAGCAAATATTTGTTTACGGCTTGCGCCAAGTGTACGAAGCAAAACACTTTCCTGCAGCCGCTGGTATTTGCTTATGAGCACAGATGCAATCAATACAACAAAACCTGTAACAATGCTAAAAGCTGCCATAAAGCGGATCACAAAACTAATCTTACTCATAAGTTCATCCAGCACATGCAACACAAGGCCAAGATCAATGATAGATACATTGGGATATTGTTTTACCATTGCTTGTTGAAACTGAGCAGATACCTGCTGCGATGGCACCCGGGTAAGCAATACATGAAACTGCGGCGCTTCCTCAAGCAAGCCCTTTGGAAATACTACTAAAAAATTGGTTTGTATGCCTTTCCAGTTTACTTCACGCAGGCTTCCTACAATTGTTTGCATTAAAGCACCCTGTACATTGAACGTTATAGTATCGCCAATATTTACATTATTTCTTTTTGCAAAATTTTGTTCTAATGAAATAGCGGGTACGTCTTTACTATTAGCATTGCCGCTCCATGTACCTGCAGTAATTTTTTCAGAAGACGTTAATGAATCCCTGTATGTAACACGGTATTCCCTGTTAAAAAGCCGGCGTGAAAATTTAATAGTGGAATCTTTTACTACCTGTGCGGCATTGATGCCATTCACTTCCTCAAGTCGCATATTTACAATAGGTATAGTTTCCTTCACAGGTAAACCATACTGCCGCGCAAGATCTGATACGCCCTGCTTTTGACTGCTTTGAATATCAAACAAAACTATGTTTGGCTGACTAGGCCCAGCCGATAAGGATACACGATTGATCATTATGGATTGTACAAAAAACAAGGTGCAAATAAGGGCTGTGCCCAGGCCGATTGAAGTAATAAGGATACTTGTTTGATTATTGGGACGATATAAATTTGCAAGCCCCTGCCTCCATAAATAATTCCATGACGATGGAAAGAAACGCCTCACCATCCACATCAGTGCACGGGCTATCACAGTAAGTATTAGTAAAGCTCCTGCAATACTTGCAGTAAAAGAGAGTGCCTGTTTCCAGTTACGCATTTGTACATACGTAAAGGCATAGACGAAGATCACAATCAAAGCATATAGCAGCCATTTTACAGTATCTCTTTCACGCCGTGGCGGTTCAAAAGAAACACGTAATGCATTGAGTGGAGAAATTTTTCGAACAGAGAGAAGGGGTAACAATGCAAACAAAACAGAGATAATAATACCCAAAGCCATTCCTTGTAAAACAGCGATCCATGAAATAGAAGTGGAAATTTTGACAGGAAGAAAATCTTTTATAATGAATGGTAAAAATTGTTGAATGGCTATACCCAATGCTGCACCGATAAATGAACCAATGAAGCCAATGCCAACAATCTGAATCAGATAAATAATAAAAGCCTGTGATGCCTTTATACCAAGGCAACGTAATATAGCTATGGCATTCACCTTTTCTTTTACATATACATGAACGGCACTCGCAACTCCGGTACAGCCAAGTAACAATGCGATAAAACCTACAAGCGATAAAAACCTGGTAAGGTCACTGAAAGAACGGCCGGTATCTTCTTTCTGCCTTTCGACCGTTTCATAATTAAGGTCGGTTGCTTCCAACCTTGTCTTAAAGGGGTCTATTAGTTTTTGTACATTAGTATGGTTATTGTATTTAAAAAAATAGTGATAGCTGATCCGACTACCTTTTTGAGTCAAACCTGTTTGCTTAAGAAATTGAAGAGGGATATAAACTATTGGCGCTAAGGATGCAGAAAAACCTGTTTGGCCAGGGGCATTTAATAATTTGCCTGCAATAATAAATGTTACCTCACCCACTTTTATTGAGTCGCCGGGCTTTGCTCCATATTGCAGCATAAGAGTTTCATCTACCAATGCCTGCTGCTTTGTACGAAAAGAGATGCCTGCTGATTCCGGCGATGTTTCAAGTGAACCATAATAAGGGAATCCGCCTTCAAGTGCACGTACCTGCACTAATCTTGTACCACTATTTTTTGTAAACAATACCATAGAAGCAAAGCTGCGTTCCTCTGATCTTTTGCCGCCCAAAGAATCAATTATGTTTTTAATTGCAGGAGTAGCTGGCTGATTGGCGGAAATTTCAAGGTCCGCCCCTAACAATGTTGCAGCCTGGTTATTCACTTCTTCATTCAAATTGTTTCCTAAAGAATAAATAGCAACCAATGCAGCAATGCCTAAAATAACAGATGATATAAAAAGCAGAAGGCGTGAACGGTTTCTCCTACTGTCGCGCCATGCCATTTGTACAAGCCATCTAAAGTTAAAGCCAGCATTAAAATCATTAAGTTCTTTCTCTGTGGAAGTTATATGCTTCATTATTGCTTTTTAAATACTTGACATCCTTGTAGTATCATCTAATGGTAACCGTTATACTATTGTTGTAGTTGGTTTATCAGCTACTATTTTTCCCCCCTTTAAATGTATGATACGCTGCGTTCGTGCAGCAAGTTCAGCATTGTGCGTTACCAGCAATAATGTGGTGCCTGCTTCTCTATTAAGGTCAAAAATAAGGTTCACTATTTTTTCACTGGTTTCTGCATCGAGATTACCGGTAGGTTCATCTGCAAATAATATACGGGGCCGGTTGGCGAAGGCTCTTGCAATGGAAACACGCTGTTGCTCTCCGCCACTTAACTGTGCAGGGTAATGATGGCTGCGATCGGTTAGCCCTACTTTATCCAGAAGGTCCATTGACCTTGCCCGTACCTTCTTTTCTCCACGAAGTTCTAAAGGCACCATTACATTTTCCAGTGCAGTTAAAGTAGGCATCAATTGAAAATTCTGAAAGATAAAACCCACATATTTATTTCTTACTGATGCAAGCTGGTCTTCATTTAAAGTTTCCAAATGCATATACTGCAGTTCCACTGTTCCGGAAGAAGAACGATCCAGCCCGGCACATAAGCCAAGTAAGGTAGTTTTGCCGCTACCCGATGGTCCTACAATAGAGAGAGTGGATGCAGCCTCTACTGAAAAACTAACATTGTCCAGGACAGTTAATACACGGCTACCACTTTTATAAGTTTTACTTATCTGCTTTAAATTAAGAATAGTTTCCATGTGGTTTGATTTAACTTGCCGAACTCCACGAATATAAGGATGGCAAACTTTTTATAATAAAATAATGTTTTACCATTGAGAAGTATTGAATTTAAAAATACCTGAATTCTTATTTTAAATTCGTGCAATTTTAAACTTTATCAACTATTTAATGAATAAAATTCTTCCTCTTATTAACCTGGTTTTATTACTGGTAATAGTTAGCTGTCACAATAATAAACAAGGTATAAACTCTAAACAACAACAGGCTGGTAAAAATAATCCTGTTATTTCTGCAGCAAAAATAAAAACGATTCTTTTTTTTGGCAATAGCATTACAGCAGGATATGGTGTAGATCCATCTGAAGCTTTTCCTGCTCTAATACAAAAAAAGATTGACTCGATGAAGCTTAACTACAAAGTGATAAATGCAGGGGTAAGTGGTGAAACTTCTGCCAGTGGTAATAGCCGTGTTAACTGGATATTGCGGCAACCAGTTGATATATTTATTCTTGAACTAGGTGGAAACGACGGTCTGCGTGGCATTCCATTAACAGAGACAAAAAAAAATTTGCAAGCTATCATTGATAAAGTAAAAGCAAAATATTCTGAAGCAAAGCTGGTGCTTGCAGGCATGAAAATACCACCTAACATGGGTCAGGAATATACTAAAGAGTTTACAAACATATATCCCGACTTGGCTAAGAAGAATAGAATTACTATAATTCCTTTTCTTTTACAGAGCGTAGGCGGTGATCCACAACTTAACCAGCAGGATGGCATCCACCCAACAGCAGAAGGCCATAAAATAGTTGCAGAAAATGTATGGAATGTATTGAAAGATGATTTATAGACGAAAATGTTAGTTCAATTATTTATTTTAATATCGTTGGTATCATACTTTTAACAATTGATCTTCGTAATAAATAATTTGGCAACACAAATTGAAGTTGAAGAAGAAATTTATTGAAGAAGAAAACATAAAACCACTTGAAGGATCATGGACTGTCGCTGAAATTGAAATCAGTTATAACCCTATCATAATAAATCATACTATCATTTCTTCTTCATTTCAAGCCTATGAATTAATAAAACAATTATGGGATAATGAGAAGATAAATTTGCAAGAACAGTTTGCAGCAATGTTCTTTAATCAATCGAAAAAAATTATAGGCTGGAAAGTATTGTCAACAGGTAACATGACAAAGTGTATTGTTGATATAAAATTACTTGTAAGTCTTGCTTTGCATTGCATGTGTACTCATGTAATGATTGTTCATTATGTAAAGCGAATGCTTATGTAAAGTAATATAGCTAACACGTTCATTTTTATAGAATATGCAAGAAATTACTTTACATAATATTTTTACTGGATTCTAACCAGGAACGATGGATTAGAAAAAG
>JADGPY010000127.1 GCA_017882205.1 Chitinophagaceae bacterium | reverse complement strand
GTGGTAAAAGCCCTGATCCAAATGTTTTCAATGATAAGGATGTGTATAGTCCTGTAAGGATAACCATTGCGCCTATACTGATCATTGCTGGCTTGTTGATAGAGATTTATGCAATTATGAAAAAGGCTCGTTAATGTTCCTATCATAAAATAGTAGCGATGCCTGGTCATCGCTTTTTTTATGTACTACAGCTGGATACTTTTCTTATAAAAAAGCTTAATTTTCAATAATGACAACTGTTCAAAGCATCATCATTTCAATCGTTGAAGGAATTACCGAGTTTATCCCGATCTCCTCTACCGGGCATATGATCATCACGGAGAAAGTATTGGGGGTTACCGAGGATGATTTTGTAAAAGTGTTTACCATTGCCATACAACTTGGTGCCATCCTGGCTGTTGTTGTGTTATACTGGAAAAAGTTCTTTGATTTTTCAAGGTGGCAGTTTTATTTAAAACTTGTTGTTGGTGTAATACCAGCGCTGATCCTCGGGTTTTTATTTTCTTCGAGGATTGATAAACTGCTTGAAAGTTCCCTCACTGTTGCGATAAGTATGTTAGTGGGAGGGATCGTATTGTTATTTATTGATAAACTTTTCATGAACTCAACAATACAAAATGAACAACAGGTGTCCTATCGCCGTTCATTTATCATAGGGATATGGCAATGTTTAGCGATGATCCCCGGAGTAAGCCGAAGTGCTGCATCAATCATTGGGGGAATGCAACAAAAACTTACCAGGAGCGCTGCCGCAGAGTTCTCATTCTTTTTGGCAGTACCTACAATGCTCGCCGCAACTGGATATAAATTATTAAAATACATTAAGGAAAATGGAGCATTTACATCCGGGCAAATAAAGGTATTAGCAATCGGAAATCTTATTGCTTTTATAATAGCCATGGTAGCTATTAAGTTTTTTATCAGTTATTTAAAAAAACATGGTTTAAAGATATGGGGAGTGTATAGGGTGGCTGTTGGGATAATCCTGCTGATTCTTATCTTCACTGGATATATCAATAAATAAATATGCAGACTGCTTCAAAAAAGGTTATCAATGGTTGGGCAATGTACGATTGGGCCAATAGCGCATATTCACTTATTATCACATCAGCCATCTTTCCAACTTATTATACCATTGTTGCTCCCGAGCATGTAGAATTTATAGGTCGATCATACAATCGTGCTTCCCTGGCTTCCTATTCAATAGCATTTTCATTCCTTATAATAGCATTTCTTTCACCCATTCTTTCCTCCATTGCTGATTACAAAGGGAATAAAAAGGCCTTCATGCAATTTTTTTGCTACCTCGGTTCTGCCGCATGCATTGGTCTTACTTTTCTCACAAGCAAGAATATTTCCTTTGGGATCATCTGTTCTATTTTTGGATCGATTGGTTTCTGCGGCAGTATTGTTTTTTATAATGCATACCTGCCAGAGATCGCTGCCGAGGAAGATCAGGACAGGGTTAGTGCCAAAGGTTTTGCCTTAGGCTACGTTGGAAGTGTTTTATTGATGATAATTTGTCTGGCCGTCATTATGCTTAACGATTCAATGAAGTGGGGGTTAGGCGCATGGCCAACGAGGTTGTCATTTCTTGCAGTTGGATTATGGTGGGCTGGCTTCGCACAGATAACATTCAATAGATTACCACCTTCTAAAGCTTCTTTGCAGCGCCCGGAACGAAGCATTCTTACAAATGGTTTTTACGAGTTAAAAAAAGTATGGATACAATTAAAATCATATCCTGTAACAAAAAGATTTTTAACAAGCTTCTTTTTTTATAACATGGGTGTTCAAACGGTGATGTATCTGGCCACCTATTTCGCATCACAGGAACTGAAACTTCAAACGGCACAGCTGATAATAACAGTATTGATTATTCAACTTGTAGCAATTGGAGGCGCACTTATTTTTTCCAGGATATCTAATCGCATAGGAAATATTTATACACTTTTTATACTGATTTTGGTATGGGTAGGCATTTGTATTTTTGCTTATTTTGTCAGGACGGTCAATCAATTCTATGGACTTGCATTTGCAGTAGGGATGGTTATGGGAGGGATTCAATCTATGTCAAGGTCTACTTACTCCAAGTTGTTGCCTCCAACCAAGGATACTGCTTCTTATTTTAGTTTTTTTGATGTTTGTGATAAGATTGGAACGGTAATAGGCACACTTTCTTTTGGCTATGTTTCAGAATTTTTTGGTGGGATGCGAAATTCCGTATTAGCTCTTATGAGCTTCTTCATAATAGGCGGTATTTTACTTTTATTTGTTGATCCAAAAAAGAAAATGTCAATTGTCTCATGAAATTATATTCGATCAATACAGGGCATTTTAAGCTGGATGGCGGTGCGATGTTTGGCGTTGTTCCTAAGAGTATGTGGAGCAAATTAAATCCCGCCGACCAGAATAATATGTGCAGCTGGGCGATGCGTTGTTTACTCATTGAAGATGGAAATAACCTCATATTGGTTGACAATGGGATGGGTAATAAACAGGGTGATAAATTTTTCGGTCATTATTATCTGCATGGCGAGGATACTTTGGAAAAGTCCCTTGCCAAATATGGATTTGGCAAGGAAGATATTACTGATGTATTCTTAACCCATCTTCATTTTGATCATTGTGGAGGATCTATTGAGAAAAAAGGAGATTTGCTGGTTCCTGCTTTTAAAAATGCTACCTATTGGAGCAACGAGGATCATTGGGAATGGGCAGTTCACCCCAACGATAGGGAAAAGGCCAGCTTCTTAAAGGAAAATATCCTGCCGATTGAAGAAAGTGGGCAATTAAAATTTATAAACCAATTGAGTGAGATCAGAGACAATCGGTCACCAAGTTTCAATAGTAACATGGAGGTATTGTATATGCATGGACATACAGCAGCAATGATGCTTCCAAAAATTAATTATAAGGATAAGTCTATCATTTATATGGCTGATCTATTACCATCTATGGCGCATATTCCTGTTCCATATATAATGGCATATGATACCCGGCCACTTCAAACATTGACAGAGAAAAAAGCATTTCTTACAGAGGCCCAGCAGCATCAATATATTCTTTTCTTTGAACACGATCCGTTGATCGAATGTTGCAATTTGCAGCTTACAGAGAAGGGAGTCAGGGGTGCTGATATTCTAAAGCTGGAAGATATATAAGTAATAATCTATCTAACTATCTAAAACTAATCAATGATTTCAATGGGTATTTTAAGTTCCTGTATCCCATCATATCTACTTTCATACTTCCAACAGCTATTGGAGCTTCCACGCGTAATACGATGTGATTGGGATCATCGCTTACCCATACATTCATATTTTCACCTTCAGTGAATATTGTTCCCTGAATCAACAAAGGTTTGAACTTAATTGCATGAAATTTTCCATACCTGGTTTTTACAATTTCTTTTCCGGAATACCTTAGGTAAAGATGATAGATCTCGTCATCAATAAACATATCAAAATTGATCTTATCCCCCGGTTTGTACTTATCAAAATTAATATTTCGTGCATAGTACGTTGAACTCATCACATCCTGGATACAACCTGGTATTTTGAATACCCCGTTAGTACTAACTGCAGTTCCTGCGTGATGGTTGAAAGTTATATTATTGTATACTTTTCGTCCACCCTCTTCAACATTTCTTATGAATTTTAAGGGAAGCATTGTTGCAGTATCCATGTATGTTTCATACCGGTCCCTAACTTTATAAAAGTTGTCAAAAAATGGGTATGAATGACCTTCCCCAATGCAGTGGTATACTGTTTTGCCATTATATCTTTCCAGTGATGTGCTGAAAGTGGCTTCACCGGCACTCACATATATTCCCATGGTGTTATAGAAGATCATCATCTTCACCACTTCTCCAGCCAGGAAAGAATTGTTTCTCAAACCACAAAATTCATCCCCAGCTTTTAATGAAAAACACGACATCAGAATTAAAAATGTTGCAAATAATTTACTTCTAATTTTCATCTTTTGTTTATTTATCATTCTTAAAAATCCTGGTGCCGAAAATAAGCAAACTTCCCACAATGGCTGGAATAAAAAGATTGATTAACCAGATACCAAATGTAGTTCCAATTATTCCGATTGTATTAACGCTATATAAGTTTAACAGCTCAGTGCTGAACTTGCCCCTAATGCCAAGGTCTGCTATTGCAAATGACGGAACAATAGCCAGTACAAGGAATAGTATACTTATTACCCAAAATGCATCTACCCAGGAAATATTTACTTCAAATACCTGAAGTAACAATATATATTGTAAAACGAAGATCAAATAACGAAAGAAAGAGAGTGAGATTAACCTTAACAATACTTTGGCTGTAAATTGCTCAAGAACAATCATATACCGGGTGAATCGTGCAAGCCTGGGTATTTTTTCAAGAAAAAGAGTAATCCAGGATAACCGGAAATAAAAAAGGATTAAACCTGCAGTGGTAATAAGCGAAACGATCAACAGTATTTTTAATGAAAAGATCTTTAACCAGAAAACAGAAAGGCCCATTGCAGGATTGTGTGGTTGTTGGAAATAAATCAAAAATAATAAACCTCCACAACCCATCAAAAGAGTAATGATCAATTGGCTAATGCCACCTGCAATACTAAGTGAAATAGCACTTAACCTGTTGCCTTCGTCTATGTATAATATCCTTCCACCGTATTCCCCAATCCTGTTTGGAGTATTTAGAGATAATGTTAATCCCGATAATACAGCTTTGAAGGCTGTAAGAAAATTAATCGACTGGAGGTTTTTAACCAATACCTGCCATTTTCGCGCCTCAATTCCCCAGTTCAGAAATACCAAAACAATTACGATCCAGAATTTTATCGCATGATCGCCAAATGGAGCATGCTTAATAAGGTCAATAGACTCCTGTAAATGTGGCTGGTTCTTAACCTGGTTGTATAATGAATAGAATAACCAAAGGCCTAGCAATGGGCCTAGAACGTAGTTGAAAAATATTTTGATATTTTTGTGAGATCGCAACATATCCTGAACGTTCATTGATTAATTGATTTATTGGTAAACCAGTGTATCTTGAAACCAATAAACCTGTAAATGGTTTAATTCTTTTAAAAGTGCTCAAAAATACTCTTCGATTTGTATAAAAACTCAAAAATCATTTTAGGCATAGATCCGGGCACCTTAATGATGGGATTTGGAGTAATTGAAGTTACTGGAAGTGCTGTTAAACTTGTAGTAATGGGCGTATTGAAAATCTCAGCAAAAAAGGACGCCTATCAGCGGCTGGAATTAATTCATCATAAGGTATGTGAACTGGTAAAACAACATTCACCGCATGAGCTAGCTATTGAAGCCCCTTTTTTCGGAAAGAATGTTCAAAGCATGCTAAAGCTTGGAAGAGCCCAGGGGGTGGCTATTGCGGCTGCAATGCAGGCGGGTGTTCCTGTAACCGAGTATTCGCCGCGGAAGATAAAGCAATCGATTACAGGCAATGGGAATGCGGATAAAATGCAGGTCATGAAGATGCTTCAACGAATTGTTGCATTTGAGGATGATCCCAAATTTTTAGATGCTACAGATGCGTTGGCAGTTGCGGTATGTCATCATTTTCAGGGTAATGATCCCGTGAAACCCGCGGGGATAAAATTGAACGGTTGGAAAGATTTTTTAATAAAGAATCCAGGGAAAGTTCGTTGAACTATAAAAACATAAGTATTTTTTGTTCTGCTGCCTTTAATTCTTCCAGCGATACCTTCATTTTTGGTCTTGTGAAATTCAGATCATCTGCGAAATTAATAGGTACAAGATGCATATGTGCATGAGGGATTTCAAGCCC
>JADGPY010000493.1 GCA_017882205.1 Chitinophagaceae bacterium | reverse complement strand
TTAACCCAATTATGTCCCATGGATTTCTTCTATTTATTATTACCAGATCAAGAAGTCCGTCTCTTATGTTTGCTTTATCAGCAATTTCATATTCCCCGCCGTAATATTTAATGTTTGCAATGATTACAAAATATCCTGTCGATTCTACTTTATGTTTGACATAAATCTTATGCCATTTATATCTAAAAAGGAGTTTAATCAGCTTGAAAGGATATGCAAATTTTCCCCATCTTTTTTTAAATTCAGGAGTCGTATCTTTTATAACCTGAGCAAAAGGCCCCACACTTAGCATCATTGAAAAATATCTGGACTCCTGACTTGTTTTTGCATAACCTAAATCCATTTTTATCTTTTTGCCTTTTGTAATTAATTCTGCTGCCATTTTAGGCTCATTAGGGACACCTAATTCACAAGCTAAAACATTTGTACTGCCAAAAGGAATAATTACCAGGGTAGCCGTTGAATTCACCATCCCATTAATTACTTCATTTATTGTTCCATCTCCTCCAGCAGCAATAATTAAATCGTATTTATCCTTTGCTGCTTCTGCAAGTTTTATCGCATGTTTAGGATATTTTGTGAATTCAATATCTAATTTTATCTTCGCTTTATCGCACTTCTTTTTTACTTCTTTTATGACGTCATCCTCTGTTATTTTTGGCTTGAATAATCCCGACAATCTTTTTTCTAATTTTTTTAAAGTCCATCTTAGTATAGGTGGCATTTTTCTTTTCATCATCCCGGAAGATGGATTTATTATCAAAATTGCTTTCATCAGTTAATGAATTGTTTCCATATTAAAAGAAATATGTTTTGAAAATCATAACGGTTCTACTTTCCTTTGAGCAACATGAAGATTAAAACGACAGCAGCCACTGTCATCAAAATCAATGACAGAAACCCGAGAATATTAGAAGTTTTTCCATTCGTATTTTTACCCATTATTTTTTTGTTGTTTGAAATATGAAGGATGATTGCGATCAGAACAGGTGCAGTTAACCCATAAAGAACAGCTGAATAGATCAGAGCTTTTATTGGTGATATGCCAACATAATTCAATGATAATCCAAGGATCAATGAAATTGCAATGATAACATAAAATGCTTTTGCATTATAAAACTTTTTATCCAGCCCTTCTTTCCAACCGAACGATTCAGTGACGATATAAGAAAGAGAACCACTTAAAACGGGAATTGCTAATAGTCCGGTTCCGATTATGCCAACTGCAAAAAGTAAATATGCTGCATTGCCTGCTAATGGTTTCAAAGCCTGAGCCGCTTGTTCAACTGTGTCAATCTGATGAATATTGCCATTGAACAAGACCGAACCTGCCGTGAGAATTACAAAGAACATTACAAGATTTGAAAATAACATCCCGAAATCGACATCCTGGCGCATTTCGTGTATTACTTTCTTGTTAAGAACCAATTGTTTTTTCTTGCCGTTCTCCTTTCTACCTTCCACCTCCATTGTTGCCTGCCAAAAGAAAAGATATGGTGAAATAGTAGTTCCGAGAATGGCTACAAGGATGCTTATAAAGTTTTCATCAAACTTTATAGTTGGTATAAAAGTGGCTTTCAAAACTGCTGCCCAATTTTGTTTGTATAAAAAAGGAACAATAATATAAACTAAGAGAACGAGACAAAGATATTTCAGAACCTGAGCAATTTTTTGATAAGGCAAATAAATTATTAATACCAGAAGAAGTAAGGTGAAAGCAACAGAGAAATAGGATGGCTTTACAGAAGGTAATATCAGATTAGCAACTGCTCCCATTCCAGCAATATCAGCGCCTATGTTCATAACGATTGCAGGAAAACTAAACACAAGCATTAAATATAAAACAGGTTTTGAGTAATAGGTTTTAAGTGTTCCTGCCAAACCATGCGAAGTTACCAAACCAATTCTTGCACACATTTCCTGGATTGAAGCCATAAGGGGAAATGTGATAAGTGCAGTCCAGAGAGTTGAGAGTCCATATGCGGCACCGGCCTGTGAGTAGGTAGCAATACCTGAAGGATCATCATCACTTGCTCCTGTAACCAGACCGGGTCCAAGTATTTTCCAGAAACGGGAAAAGATATTTGAACTATTTTTCATATCTCCATTACTATAATTTTTTAGTTGCAAATGAATTTCAGATAAAAAGGAAAGTCCATGCTCTCTTTAATTACGTTATTAATATTGCATATCGCTTAATTCATGCAAATCGTGTACCTTTAAAATGCAAAAATGCAGACATTTCTAATTGATTTGTTCAAATGAATTATATTTTAAAAGTACATAATTAAAATAGTTTCATATCACTTTTAAACGAATATTAACTGTATAATTATGACTGAAATGAAGAAGCAGATCAACCATTTTCTGATAACCTGCCTGATACTTTTTATGCTGCCTGAACTTGTTGAGGCGAATGTTAAGCTTCCTGTACTTTTAAGCGATGGCATGATCCTGCAGAGAGATACTAAATTAAAAATCTGGGGATGGGCCTCTCCGGGAGAGAAGGTACAGGTCAAATTCAATAAAAAGACAGTTAATACCGTTACGGATTCTGATGGAAACTGGAAAGTCAGTTTACCACCCGTTAAGGCTGGCGGACCCTATTCCATGACTGTGAAAGGGAATAACACTATCACTATAAATAATATCCTGGCAGGCGATGTTTGGTTCTGTTCCGGTCAGTCCAATATGGTTCTGAACATGGAAAGAGTGAAAGAAAAATATCCCGAAGATATTGCCGGTGCAAATTTTCCGGAAATAAGAAATTTCTTTATCCCAACTGCATCAGATGCTACATCTATCCACAAAGATCTGCCAGGGGGGAAATGGATTTCATCTTCACCCGAAAATGTACTAGGCTTTGGTGCAGTCACTTTTTTCTTTGCCAGAAGTTTATATGAAGAATATAAAGTGCCGATTGGAATCATAAACTCAAGTGTGGGTGGAACACCAATAGAAGCCTGGACCAGTGAGGTGGGACTTAATGAGTTTCCTCAGTTGAAATCAAGGATTGAGAAATTAAAAGATACAGCTTACCTGAATCCAATACTCAGATCAACCAGAAGGCGACCTGAAGCTGGACAGAGTCCCACTGCCAATTCCAGATCAATGGATAAAGGCATGAGTGGCCGGATTCCATGGTATGATATAAACTATGAGCCTGAAGGATGGCATAAATACTGGCTCCCGGGATACTGGGATGATCAGGGTGTAAGAGGACTGAACGGGATCGTCTGGTTTAGAAAAGAGATCAAAGTGCCGGAATCAATGACCGGGAAACCTGCAAAACTCTTGCTTGGACGAATAGTGGATGCAGATAATGTCTATGTGAACGGCGTTTCTTCGGGATCAATTACATATCAGTATCCTCCAAGGAGGTATAACCTGCCTGACGGTTTATTGAAACCGGGTAAAAATATCATTGTAGTAAGGGTTACAAACAATACAGGTAAAGGAGGATTTGTTCCAGACAAGCCTTATTACCTTATTGCTGGGAGAGACAGCATCGACCTTCGTGGCGAATGGTTCTATAAGGTTGGACAAGTGTTCCGACCAGTTACTTTCGGGTCAGGAACAGGTTCGCCCGCAATCTCAATGCAGAATGAACCGACAGGGCTCTATAATACAATGGTTGCACCATCAATAAACTATTCGATTAAGGGTGTTTTATGGTACCAGGGTGAATCAAACACAGGTAAGCCAAAGGAATATCAGCAGCTGCTTCCTGCCCTTATCAGCGATTGGCGTAATAAATGGCAAGAAGGAATCCTGCCGTTTCTTTTTGTTCAGTTACCCAATTTCATGGAAGTCCAGTATCTGCCATCCGAGAGTCAGTGGGCCGAGTTGAGAGCCGGTCAGCTTAAATCTTTATCAGTCCCGAACACAGCAATGGTAGTTACGATTGATGCAGGTGAATGGAATGACATACATCCTCTTGAGAAAAAGGTTGTTGGCGAACGATTAGCTCTGGCAGCCAGGAAATTAGCTTATGGAAATGAAAAGATCATCTACTCCGGTCCTGTATATAAATCATCCATTAAATTAGCAGACAGCATTATGATTGAATTTGACCACATCGGAAGTGGTCTGGTGGTTAAAGGAAGCGATGATTTAAATTATTTTGCGATTTCCGGAGCAGATAGAAAGTTCGTTTGGGCCGAGGCAAGGATTCACGACAATCATGTAGTTGTATGGAGTAGTGAAATTAAAAATCCGGCATGCGTGCGATATGCATGGGCTAATAATCCTGAAGGTGCCAATTT
>JADGPY010000126.1 GCA_017882205.1 Chitinophagaceae bacterium | reverse complement strand
CTGTTTGATCTTAAAAGTGTTTTTATACAAGATAGCGGTAATGCATATACGAAGTTTGAGAGGCTGCTCATTGCCTCTGTTAAGGATGCCCTACAAAACTGTACTATAAATGTCCGCGATCCGAAAACAGTGCTGATCATTTCTTCAACCAAAGGAAATATTAGCCTGCTCGAATCAGAAAATATGACCCCGGACATACAAAAAATGATCTCCTTGCCAGCTTCAGCCAAATTAGTGGCTGAATACTTTGGTTTTATTAACCAACCATTGGTAATATCCAATGCCTGTATTTCGGGAATACTGGCCATTATAACCGGTATGCGACTCATACAAACAGGTCAATATGAACATGCGGTGATTGCAGGGGCCGATGTAATTTCAAAATTCATTTTGTCCGGTTTCCAGTCATTCCAGGCAATTAGCCCAGGGCCCTGTAAACCATTTGATGTTAACAGGGACGGGATAACTCTTGGTGAAGGAGCTGCCACCATGATTCTTTCTGCTCATCAAAACAACGCTCAGGATATAAAAGTGATGGGCGGGGCCGTTAGCAATGATGCTAATCATATTTCAGCGCCCTCGCGTACAGGCGAAGAGCTTAGTCAGGCAATTACCAAAACCCTTGATCAGGCTAATCTTTCTCCGGCGGCAATTGGTTTCATTTCTGCACATGGTACCGCTACGATGTATAATGATGAAATGGAAGCAAAGGCTTTTTGGTTGGCTAACCTGCAAACGGTTCCGGTAAATAGTTTGAAAGGTTATTACGGGCATACTTTAGGGGCTGCAGGTTTAATTGAATCGATTGTTTCTATTCATTCACTGAAAGAGAACGTGGTTATTCCAACTTTAGGGTTTAAAGAAACCGGCATACCGGATCCGCTAAACATTTGTACTGATTTACTGCGTGGTAATTTTAAAAATTGCCTGAAAACAGCTTCGGGATTTGGCGGTTGTAATGCCGCGGTGGTATTCAGCAAACAATAAAAATTTGAAAACATAATTTTCTTGTTTGCATTTAATTATCAATATACCGGTTGTCATCGTTATCACTGAAAACTGTTAGATAGCCTTTAGGGGCACAGGCAATGGGAACATGAATAAAAATTTAATAAAACTTGATTGCAGAAAAATATATCACATCTGTTTGCGTGATTAGCAACAATACTGTTTACAAAAACAGGGAATTGCTATTTGTAAATAGAGATGCTAATGTACGTGGTTTTCTCCTTTCGGTATATAAGCACCTTAATATAAATTATCCGAGGTTTTACAAAATGGATAACCTGAGTAAGCTTGGCTGGCTGGCTTCTGAAATATTATTGAAAGATAGTTTTATAAAGGAAAATTACCAGCCTGGAGATACAGGGCTCATCCTTTCCAATGCCAGCTCAAGCATGGATACGGACCGGAAATATAGGGCAAGCGTGGCTGATTTTCCGAGATCTTCATTATTCGTATATACCCTGCCTAATATTGTAACAGGTGAGATATGTATCCGGAATAATTTTAAAGGCGAAGATGCTTTTTTTTTGTTTGATGCTTTTAATGCAGGCTTTATAGAAAATTATGTAAGCAGCCTGCTGGATAATAATATCTTACAGGTGTGTATTTGCGGTTGGATCGAATTACTCGGGGAAGATTACAAAGCTGCTTTGTTTTTGGTTGAAAAGTTAACTGGTAATAAAGCGTTATCTTTTACAAAAGAACAAATGAATAACATATTTGATGAATAAAAAGATAAATTAACAATGGGTCCGGAAATTTACATTGCTGGTATAGGAGCCATTACTGCTATAGGCAACAACGTTGCGCAATGCCTTTCTTCATTTGAAAATGAGAAGGCGGGCATGGGCGATATTGCCTATCTGGATACTTTACATCGTCATAAGATGCCCGTAGCAGAGGTGAAATTGAGTAATAAACAACTCGCTGAAATAACAGGTATTTCTACCACAATAAGTCGAACCACACTATTGGGTTTGATAGCAGCAAAGGAAGCTTTAAGTGATGCATTCATGGATGATTTTTCTTCTTTACGAACAGGTTTTGTTTCTGCCAATACTGTTGGCGGCATGGATAAAAGCGAAGATTTTTTTAAAGATTTTGTTTCTGATCACCGCAAAGGTAAATTAAGGAACGTGTTTGATCATGAGTGCGGATGTGTTACTGAAGCCATCGCAGATCAATTGGGAATCAGGGATTATATGACTACCATTAGCACGGCTTGTTCATCATCTGCCAACGCTATTTCTTACGGCGCACGGTTAATAAAAAACAATCTTTTAGATGTGGTATTGGCAGGTGGAACCGATGCTTTAACGAAATTTACATTGAACGGCTTTAATACTCTTATGATATTGGATAAAGACTATTGCAGACCTTTTGATGAAAACAGGCAGGGTTTAAACATGGGTGAAGGGGCAGGATATGTTGTTCTTGTTTCAGCAGAGGTGGCAAAAACATTATCAAAAGAACTGTATTGTAAACTGAGCGGCTATAATAACAGTAATGACGCATATCACCAAACTGCTTCTTCGCCTGATGGTACAGGCCCCTACCTGGCTATGAGGGGCGCTTTGGTAAAAAGTGGTTTAAATCCGTCGAACATTGACTATATTAATTTGCATGGTACCGGCACGCCAAATAATGATGCCGCAGAGGGTACTGCTGTTAAACGATTATTTGACCCGAATTATCCACCTATGAGTTCTACTAAATCTTTTACAGGACATACCTTAGGTGCAAGCGGAGGAATTGAGGCGGTATTTTCGATTTTAGCAATCAAGTATGGAATTATTTATCCAAATCTGCGTTTTGAAACCCAAATGCATGAATTTTCGTTTGCACCTGAAAAAAGATTTTTAACTGGTCAAACAATGAATCACGTTATGTCAAACTCCTTTGGCTTTGGGGGAAATTGTACATCATTAATATTTTCCAGGATATAAAATGAAGATATATATTCGATCATCTGCCTGTATATCACCGCAAAAAACATTCGGCAAAGTGAGCTTTTTGAGAGAAGCGGTTGAATATAATGAAAATCGTTTACGGGTCATAGAACCTAATTATGCTGAATTTATTGATCCTAAATTAATAAGAAGGATGAGCCACATTATTAAGATGGGGGTTGCCGCGGCTCAGGAATGTTTACATAAAAGCAATACGATTATGCCGGGAGCAATAATTACAGGTACTGCACTTGGTTGCCTGGAAGATACGGTAACATTCTTAACGAGGTTAATAGAATTAAATGAAGAAATGCTTCCGCCAACTGCTTTTATACAATCCACCCACAATACGGTTGCAGCTCAAATTGCTTTGATGCTTAAATGCCATCATTACAACAATACCTTTGTGCATAAGGGTATTTCCTTTGAAAGCGCTTTGCTTGACGCTACAATGCTTTTGAACGAAAATGAAGCCGATAATATCCTGGTCGGTGGCGTAGATGAAATGACAGATGCCAGTTTTACCATTTTAAGCCGGTTAGGCTTATATAGAAGAGGACCCGTTTCAAATTTTTCTCTTTTTGAAACCAGTTCTAATGGAACAATCGGTGGTGAAGGCGCTGTCTTTTTTTTATTGACCGATAAGCCATTAGCAGATAACCTGGCTGAATTGATTGGCATACAAACCTTTTATAGACCAAATGATGTTGATGAAATTGAGCAGAAAATCATAGCTTTCTTAGAACTACATGCGCTGCAAATGGATGATATTGACCTGGTAATTACTGGTAAAAATGGCGACTTAAAAAATGACAAGGTGTACTATCAATTAAGCTCCTCTCTTTTTAGCAATACCACAGTGGCGAATTATAAGCACTTGTGTGGTGAGTACCCAACTTCGTCAGCATTTGCTTTATGGCTGACATCTATGATGATAAGAAAGGAGGACGTACCACTTGTGACTATAGAAAGAAGTGCAAAAAATACAGCCCCAAAAAAAGTAATGATCTATAATCACTACCTGAATATATATCATTCATTAATGCTGGTCTCTGCCTGCTAACCTCTTTGGAATATGTTAAAAGATACTCTCTATAAAATCATATTATCAGACCATGGGGAGTGCTCCATAAAAGCTGCACTGGAGCTCAATAAAAACAATGAAATATTTACCGGTCACTTCCCCGGTCAACCGCTTTTGCCCGGCGCGTGTATGCTGCAAATGGTAAAAGAAATTTTAGAAAGCACCCTTAATCTGCCACTCAGGCTGAAAAAAGCAGATCAAATCAAGTTCCTTGGTTTGATAGACCCTGGAATGAATAACATCCTGCAATTGACGATAACTTACATTTCAGTTGGTGACAATACTTTTAATATTACTGCCAGTTTAACAACCCATAAAGACATTTGCTTTAAATTCAAGGGAACTTTCATTGCATTATAGATGCAATTTTACTTTGTTCGATTTTGTAAAATATAATCAACAATCGTATTGATGTCAACCAGTACTTTACGGCCCTCCTTAGGGTCCTGGATGGTTATTCCATATTCTCTTTTGAGTAAAACAATAAGCTCAAGCGAATCAATGGAATCGAGACCTAATCCTTCACCAAACAAAGGCTCATCATCTTTAATCTCCGCGGGAGTTAAAGGTGTTAGATTCAGGAACTCTATAATTTGGTTTTTTAATTGTTGCTTTAATTCTTGGATTTCCATATAGCTGTATTTAATCAAATAAGTTTTTTTACTTTTAAACCTAAAAAAGTTATCACCTGTAGAAACAAGGTAATGATCAATAAAGGTATAACATTTGCAAAAACATCTTTCAGTTTGCCGCCCTCCAAGAATAAGCCATAATAAGCTTCCAGGCACCAATGCAGGGGCGATAATTTCATGATCGTTCTAAACGACTCCGGCATGGCGAAACTGGGTACCATTAAACCTCCGATAGCTGCAAGTATCACAATAGATACGGCGCCGAAACCATTGGCCTGCTCCTGTGTTTGGGCAAATACACCAATACAAATTGCAAAACTTACGGCACACCACCCGCAAATTAACGAGACAAAAAACAGACCCAATAGATCTGCGGGAAGATTTAGTATAGGCAAGCCTATATAAGGGAATATCAAAATCCCTATCGCAAAAATCACACATGCCTGCGCTATGGTTACTGCGAGATAGGTAAGTTGTTTTGACAATAGCGCTACAAAATAGTTAGTTGGCAAAGTTTTTAACCT
>JADGPY010000492.1 GCA_017882205.1 Chitinophagaceae bacterium | reverse complement strand
TGAATAATAATACCCCCCTGTTATCAGGTGAGAAATATCCAATTTCATCCTGGCCCCCTACATATATTTTATTATCAGGTCCAATTTCAACAGATCGAACGTTGGTTTGATTTGGTAACGGGAATAGCCTCCAATAGGTGCCATCAAATGTGAGCAGACCATCATTATTGGCAAAATACATGATACCACTCTGATCTTGTTTAACATCCCAGTTTTGAGTACCACCAGAATAAGCTTCTTTACTGTAATTGACAATTGGAGGAACGCCAATGGTATTTTGACAGAAACCTCGCACAGCAAAAAATGTAAATAATATAAAGAGGAGATTCTTCAATTGCAAAACTTGGATTGCGAAACTACAACTAAATCATTTGATGTAATATTGAAGTAAATTATTAGCTATAAAATGGGCTTTGATGTAGTATTGATGTAGTTTATTAAAATTGTATTTGAGAAGCCTGACCCTAACTTTGACTTAACAATAAAGCTAAACTAAAATCTTATGAGCGATTGCTTACAAACGCCGAAGTATATCTTCGCAAACTATCTTATTTCTTTCACTTTTTTATTTTTCTTTCTCCTGAACGGTTCTGCGCTTTTTTGCCAGGCTAACTTCAGTGTTAGAGGAAAAGTGTCTACCTCCGGGGGTGAGCCACTACCGGGATCTTCAGTAACCATAAGGGGCTCAAACCTGGGTACCACCACAGTGGATGATGGCAGTTTTGTGCTGGTTGTCCCCAAAAAAACCACTTCTATAGTTATTTCCCATGTTGGTTATCTTACTAAGGAAATAAAAGTAGATGGAAAATCTTTGGATATCTCAATAGAATTAAGTGAGGACAAAGCGCAGTTGGAACAGGTAATTGTAGTTGGGTACGGCACGCAAAAAAAATCTGATGTAACCGGGGCAATTTCCAGTGTTCCTAAAGATAGGCTTTCTAAAATTCCCGTTACTAATATATTGCAGGCATTGGAAGGTTCTGTTGCCGGCTGGACGTTAACGCAGGTATCAGCAGTTCCGGGAAGTTCTGCCAACCAGCAAATTCGTGGTATTAACTCTATCAGTGCCAGTACAACACCTTATATTGTTTTAGATGGTGTTCCTTTTCAGGGACTTACAAATGATATCAGCCCCAACACAATTGAATCTATAGAAATTTTAAAAGATGCGTCTGCCACAGCTATATACGGAACCAAAGGTTCAAACGGTGTTGTCATCATAACAACAAAAAGAGGAACTACCGGAAAACCTGTGATCAGTTATAGCGGATATGCAGGTCCGCAATATTTTGAGCATACACTAAAGCCGATGGATCCTGAAGCATATAAATTAAAAAATGTAGCATGGAACCAACAAACTGGTAGTACAATTACAAACATTAATACTGATTCAGTTTATTGGGCAGCTGAAATCCCAAATAGAAGAGCTGGTATTACAACCGATTGGCTTAAAGAAATATCTCAACCATCGTTTATTCAATCTCATAATTTAAGTATATCAGGAGGATCGAAAGATGTAAGATACTATATCAATGGAGAATATACTAAGGATAAAGGGGTGCTAAAAGGATATCAATACAGGCGCATTAGCTTCCGTTCAAATCTGAATGCAGATGTTACCAATTGGTTATCCCTGGGAACATCTTTCTTTTATACAAATAACAATACGGATGGAGGTCACGTAGATCTTACACTCGCAGGACAAATGAGCCCTTATGGCCAGGAATATAATCCTGATGGAACATATTATATATTCCCAATGTATGGAAATACTTTATACACAAATACTCTTTTGGGTTTATATAAGCCAACTATAAACCGCGGCAATAATTTAACCGGGACAGGTTATATAGATGTAAATCCGACATTTATCAAAGGGCTGAAGTTCAGGCTAAATGCAAGCTACTCCTACATACCAAAACGAAATGCAAATTATACCGGCAGAAATGCGAACGATAATGTGGGAACTGCCTTTGTTTATTCCGAAGAAACAACCAATTGGATACTTGAAAACATATTAAGCTATACTAAAGATATAAAGAAACATCATTTTGATATTACCGCTTTATACAGCGCACAGCAGAATAATTTTTTTAGTTCGCAAATTACAGCCAAAGGATTTATTAATGATGGATTAGGATTTAATAATACAAATGCAGCATCTATCTCTCAGGTTACCAATTCCAATGCATCAAGCTTTGCATTACTCTCGCAGATGGGAAGGCTTAATTATTCCTTTGCTGGCAAATATCTTCTTACCGCGACAGTTAGAAGGGATGGATATTCGGCTTTTGGCGCATTGGCGGATAAATATGGTGTTTTCCCTTCTGCCGCTATTGGATGGAATATCAGCCGTGAAAATTTCATGAAAAATATAGAAGTCGTAAATTCATTAAAACTAAGGGCTTCTTATGGAACCACGGGTAATTCAGCAATTAACCCTTACCAGACAATAACCTCGCAAACTACAACCCAATACGTTTACAATAATACTACAGCAACAGCTCTTATAGCAGGTAATCTTGGCAATGCCACTTTGAAATGGGAAAGTACAACAACTGCAAATCTGGGGATTGATTTTTCAATTTTAAATAACAGGATAAGTGGAACAGTGGATGCTTACCAAAGCAAGACAAAGGATTTATTATTATTCAGGCAAATACCTATTATAACCGGATATTCATCAGTGTTAAGTAATATTGGTAAACTGGAAAATAAGGGAATTGATATTACACTCAATACTGTTAATATAAAAACTAAAAATCTAACATGGCAGACTTCAATTGTATTTTCTACCTATAAAAATAAGCTTACCCAATTATACGGAGATAATAAAGATGATATTGGTAACAGTTGGTTTCTTGGAAAATCTTTAGGGGCAATTTATACATATAGATTAATTGGTGTTTGGCAAACCGGCGAAGATCCTTCTCTTTCAGACCCGACTGCAAAACCCGGCTATTTGAAATTCGCTGATCTGAACGGTGATAAGGTGATCAACTCTACTGACCGTGAAATAGTAGGCTATTCTCATCCTAAGTGGACAGGCGGAATAACAAATACCATAACCTACAAAAACCTTTCTTTCCGCTTTTTTATACAAACCGTTCAAGGGATAATGAGAAACAATCAAATTTACGATAATGCAGATCAGGCCGGCGTGATCAATTTGCCCGCTGATGTTGGCTACTGGACAGCGCAAAATCAAAATCCTACAAGGCCTGCGCTCTCCTATACCAATCCAAGAAATTATGCTTATCCGGTTGATGCAAGTTTTACGAGGTTAAAAGATCTGACATTATCTTACACTGTACCGGCAAAACTGGCCGGCCAGTATGGATTCAGCAATCTATCATTCTATATAAGCGCAAGAAATGTTCATACCTGGACATCGTGGCTTGGATGGGATCCGGAAACAAGTTTTCAGTCATTACCATTCGGCACATACAATAACTACCCCCAGGTGGCCTCATGTGTGCTCGGGGTAAACCTCACTTTAAAATAGTTTAAAATTATATTTATGAAGCTTATTAATTATTTATTTATACTTACTTTTTTACTTTTTTCATGCAAAAAAACTTTTTTGGATGAAAAACTTCAGTCTAGTTATGCGCCTCAAAATACTTACACAGATTCTTCGGGATTTGAAGCAAACATAGCTGGCATACAAAATATTATTCGTCAGCAATATACAACCGATGACGACCAGGGATTGCTCGGAGCAATGTACTTAAGTACGGATATGGTAATAAATGGCCAGACAACAAGCGCTATGTTTCCTTACGTTAATAACGAAACAATGAATTCATCAGATTTTGCAGCAAGTATTTATTGGAGATGGGCTTATAGATCATTAAACAACATTAATATATTAATTGCCGCAGCCCAGGATCCTTTAAATACTGGCACTACTGTATCAAATAAAGCATATGTAAGTTCCGAAGCAAAATTTTATAGAGCTTATGTTTATAATTTTTTGGTAACGCTTTGGGGCCCTGTACCGTTAATTACAGTACCCATTCAGTCAGCAAAAACAGATTTTGTAAGAACATCTGTTGATAGTATTAATACCCAAATTATA
>JADGPY010000125.1 GCA_017882205.1 Chitinophagaceae bacterium | reverse complement strand
CATGGCCTGCAATAGAGATCTATTTGTACCTGGTTAGAATCTGGCTGACCCCATGGAGTAAAGCCTGCAAATGGATGTGTTGCACCCCAAACTGAAACAACAGGTATACCTGTTAAAGATGCAAAATGCATATTTGCTGAATCCATGACAATTATTACATCCAATTGGGACATTAATTGCAACTCATCGGCCAATGATAGTTTACCTGAAATATTAATGCTACCATGGAATTCCTCCTGCCATTGTTCAAGCAATGCAGTTTCATTTTTACCACCACCAAAGAAGAAAATTTTATTAGATAGATCCGTCATTAGAGAACGGATAACCTCCTTCATTTTTTCGTCAGGATATATTTTAGGTTGGTAGGCTGCAAATGGTGCAACCCCTATCCAATTTTGCGTTTTCTCTCCGGTGTATTCCAGGATGGCATGGCTTAATAATGCAGGCTGTGGGAAGATAGATTTGAATTCAAGTTTAAAATCAAAGCCTAATTCGCTAAACACTTTCCTATACCGCTCAAACCGGTTCAGTAGAGGCTTCAATACTTTATTATCTTTCCTGGTAAGATTTTTCAATTCTTTTCTTTCCTTATCAATAGAAGCATATTTGATACCGGATAATCTAAATAAAAAAAGCAAAATACGCGATCGCAGAACATTGTGAAGATCTGCTAACGCATCGAAGTTATAGCTTGATTTTATTTCCCGATATAAACGAAACAACCCCGTTAATCCTTTATGCCTTCCATTTGTATCTGCAATAATCAGATCTATATCTAACGTTTTAAATAAGGGTGCAAACTGTTGCTTTGTAAGCAACGAAAGCCGGATTAATGGAAAAGCATTTCTAAAAGAATGTAGAACAGGAATTGTCATCGCCACATCCCCAGCAGAAGATAACCTGATAACGAGGATATGTTTTATTGTAGCCAGAAATTATGCTTTGTAAAGTATAGGGTTTAATGCAGGATCATTGTACATTTTCATTTGCTTGTATAATTTAAGCACCTTTTTTCCTGACTCCAGATCTATTAACAGTTGATTTATGGAGAGTGAAAGATCCGTCTGTTGCTGAAGCAATACTTTGAGTTTTTGTGAACATTCATCACGGTGTTGCTGGGATGCATTCTCACGATGAGCAGCTTCATTCATGTGGAAAATCTTCAAAGCCAGAATAGATAAGCGGTCAATGGCCCATGCGGGGGTTTCAGTATTTACAGTAGCATCAGTTGCTATTAAAACATTTTTAAATTCTTCTGCCAATAGATGATCGAGCAATTCAACAATATCGGTTCTATCCTGGTTTGATTTATCTATTTTCTGTTTGATCATAAGCGCCTTCGATGGGTCAATGCCCGGATCACGTATCTCATCTTCCAGGTGCCACTGAACAGTATCTATCCAGTTTTTTTTAAATAGTAAATCTTTTACATCTCCGGCTTCGTACATCCGTGGCATTGGCTGATCAATATTATCGGATACATGGTAATGGTTGATACTTTCATTAAAAACCTGGTTGCATAAAGCGCTGTCAACTACCATTAAAAAGTTTTTTGCAAATATACGACTACCTCACAGCTCTTAGTCCTGAGAACTTGTCTTGCTTTTCATAGAAATCGCAATATAATATAAGGGAATACCCACGGCTACAATAATGAGCCCTGGCCATGTAAATTGACGCTTATAAATTATAAGCAAGATACAAAATGCAAGTCCCATTAAAATATAGATCGCTGGTAATAAAGGATAACCGAATGCCTTATAGGGCCTTTCTGCATCAGGTCTTTTGCTCCGTAAAATAAATATTCCAATAATGGTAAGAACATAAAAGATTACTACAACAAATGATACCATATCAAGCAGATCACCATATTTACCACTCAGACAAAGAATGGCGGCGACAATGCATTGCGACCAAAGTGCCCATGCTGGAACAGAATGCTTATTTAATGTTCCTGCATTTTTGAAAAACAAGCCGTCTTTTGCCATTGAATAATATACACGCGCGCCCGCAAGTATAAGCCCATTATTGCATCCAAATGTTGAGACCATTATCATCACCGCAATAACATATGTCCCCATATTACCGAACATCGCATTCGAAGCTGCCACTGCTACCCGATCCTGAGGAGCAAAGGCAATGTCATGCAATGGAAGAACTGCTGTGTACATCAGGTTTGCACAAACATAGATAATGGTAACTATTATTGTTCCTAAAAAAAGGCTTAAGCCAATATTACGTTTCGGATTACGCATTTCGCCTGCGATGAACGTTACGTTATTCCATGCATCGCTGCTAAAGATAGATCCAACCATTGATGCTGCGATAGCGCCTAAAATTCCGGCTCCAACCACTGCAGTTACCCCACCTTTATCATCCAGTTTTTGGATATCAAAAGGATTAGTCCAGTTAGCATGCCATATCTCAGGTTTAAAATAAATAATGCCAGCGATGATCAATCCAAATAATGATAAAAGCTTGGTAGTGGTGAAAATATTCTGAACCCATTTTCCACCTTTTACTCCTTTTGTATTAGTATACGTGAGGAACATAATTAGAATGATGGATACAAGTTGAGCAGGATATATTTTTAGAGACCCCAACTGAAAAAGAATATTTTCTTCCCTTAATTCAAGAGCAGGAAAAAAATATCCTGCGAATTTGGAAAATGCAACCCCTACAGCTGCAATGGTACCGGTCTGAATCACTGCAAAAAAACTCCAGCCATAGAGAAAGCCCACTAATGGGTTATATGCTTCCTTTAAATAAACGTATTGTCCTCCGGCCTTGGGAAACATGGCACTTAGCTCACCATAACTAAGTGCAGCTGTTAGGGTCATGAAACCGGTGATAATCCATACTGCAATTAACCAGCCGGCACTTCCAACATTTCTTGTAATGTCGGCGCTCACTATAAAAATTCCGGAACCTATCATGGAACCAGCCACGATCATGGTACCATCAAATAAACCTAGCGAAGGTTTGAAGGAAACGTTTTGGTCAGACATAAAAACACCCGTTAGTTACGGGTGAAGTTAATTATTTATTTCAGTTCGGATCCTATCACTTCTTATTTTTAGTGTACAGGGCATTTAATCCCACGATCACATCTTTGGTGATATCGAGTGTAGTGTCTTTGTAAAACATAAATCCCGGCTCATAAGAAAAAATGTAATCATATCTGCCATCCTTATTATAATCCTTTAAGAAATCCTGAATACGCGTGAGAATATCTTCCTTCATTTTTGCGTTGTATGCATACAATTCATTATCCAGGGATTGTTTCTTTGCCTGCAGATCCGCCTGCATCTGGTTGATCTCTTTCATTGCAGCTTCCTGTTCCGGTTGAGTCATTGTTGGACCCTTTTGCTGAAGTTGCATAGCCCTGGTTTGGTAACGTTTCTGCATGTTGGCAACTTCATCATTGCTGGCAGATTGCTTCTTTTCAAATTCCCCCTTTATTTTTTTGTAATAATCGTAATTGCTTTGTAGTGAGTCCAGGTCAAGGTAGGCTACTTTATTACAGGAAGGAATAGCTGTATTTTTATTTTCACCTGTAAGCAAAATTGGGGTTTTGTTACTCTTGTCAAAATGCAGGTAATAGAGATATCCTACAAGGAGTAACAAGATTATATTAGTGGCAAGTAGAAAATTCTTCATTAATAGGTTTTAGTGGAAGCAAGTTATATAAAACAATTACTGGAAAATGATAAAACAATGACATTTAGGAAACGATTAACAGGCTCATCCTAAGGCTGAAGCCTTAGGTTATTAGCAATAATTCCGGTTTCTTTGCATTTCTATGTCTCTATTCATTGCATCATTAAACTCGGGCAGCAATGGCAATTGTTATTACATCGGTAATGACAGTGAGGCGGTTCTTATAGACGCAGGTATATCCTGCAGGGAGATAGAGAAAAGAATGAAAAAGCTTGGATTATCAATCCGGAAAGTAAAAGCAGTTTTTGTATCACATGAACATACAGATCATATTAGTGGCATACCCGTGTTGGCAAAAAAATACCAACTTCCGATTTATATTACACATGCTACATTGCTGCTTAGCAGAATTAAAATGGAAAAACACCTGGTGATGCCTTTCGATGCAGAAAAAACAATTACGATCGGTAGTATGTCAATCACTGCTTTCCAAAAACAGCATGATGCAGTGGATCCATATAGTTTTACAATAGCCTGCAATGGAACAAACGTTGGGGTGTTTACTGATATTGGAAAACCATGCGAGCATTTAATCTTTCACTTTAAACAATGCCATGCAGCCTTCCTGGAAGCAAACTATGATGAAACCATGTTGGATGAAGGAAGCTATCCGCCTCATCTGAAAAATCGGATCAGGGGAGGTAAAGGGCATCTTTCAAATAAACAAGCGCTTGATATTTTTACATCGCATAAGCCTTCTTTTATGTCTCATCTCTTCTTATCTCACTTATCAAAAAATAATAACTGTCCCGACCTGGTGCGTGAATTATTCAATGCAAATGCTGCCGGAGTTAAAATCGTTATAGCATCCAGGTATGAAGAAACAGGAGTGTATCATATTCAAGATATTCAGAGTGTAGACCAGGCTAAAATTAAAACTGCCACCATTGCAGTAGCAACTTCGCAGTTATCATTTTCCTTTATCTAACAATTTTTATTTTTCAAGCTGCTGCATTTTCTGCAACCTTCGCAAATGCCTTTCAGCACCTGTAAACCTGGCTTCAAGGAATGATTGCACAAATTCCTGAGCTACCATCAATCCGGTAATCCGGCCACCAAGACAAATTACATTCATATCATCATCTTCCACTCCCTGGTGCGCCGAAAAGTGATCATTGATTAATGCTGCTCTTACACCCGTGATCTTGTTTGCCACAATACATGCGCCAACACCACTGCCGCAAACTGCTATCCCACGATCAATTTCATTGGATGCAATTGCTTTTACCATTGGGATTACAAAATCAGGATAATCATCCGTATCATCAAGTTCGTGCGCACCGAAATCTATTACTTCATAATGTAAACTTTTCAAAAAAGAAACAATTGAAATCTTCAATGTATATCCTCCGTGATCTGCTGCTATTCCTATTTTCACGAGTGGTAGAATTTAAGTCAAAGTTAGGTAACCAATACATTTTACCACGTAACCAATACATTTGTCCCATTCACATTAATCCTTCTTCCTGTATTAACTGTAAGTACTGCACCTGGCATGATCCATAACCGATCTACTGTTACATCATTATTAATAATTGTCGGACTAAATGGAGTTCCAGAAGTTATTATTACGCTTTTGGTAGCATCAGGCACAGCCCCACAACTCCAGTTGCCAGGATTATTCCAGTCAGTACTGATTCTTCCTATCCACCGGCAATTTAATACCTGGCTAAAGCTGATGGTATAATCCTCTGTTTCACCATTGGTAAATGTTTTACAATAATCATTTGCTGTAATAGCATCTGTAGTTACTCTTATCCTCATCCTTGCATTACCTCCTGGAAGCACAAGTGGTATTTGAGCCCAATCACTGCCCACAACAGCACTTCGTGAAGTGAGGATGACATTTTCTGCTGGCTCAAATACATTATTGTTGCTGTAATCTACCCATGCAGCTACATTGTATGGATTGCCCCCATTATTCACTTTTAGGGAAAGCTCAAAACGGTCACCCCTGTATACAGTTGCCGTTGTTCCAGCCGCTGGCAGATAATTTGTATATGGAGAAGTGGGCGGGCCACTAATGTTGCTTAACGGAGTATAAGTAATTGCTACGCTATCTATGGAAGGAAGCCCGCCAGCGCTTAAATTCTGGCTACAAAAGGTATTTACCGTAGCATTTAAATAACTGGTATCCCCGGAACATCCATATTGACTTATTTCAACTATTTTAATCGTTCCGATATAATCAGTTCCAGTTAATGGCCAAAATATATCACCTGAATTTGTATTCCCCCCAGAAACTTTTGTCCCCGCGATCACAAACCAGTTATAGGTGCTTGTAGCAACATTCGGAACACTATAAGTTAGCGTTGCTGGTGCATTCACCTGGGTTACACCGGTAATGGTTTGAGCTAAAGGATGATTATACACTGTTATTGAGTCTGCACTTGTTAAACCTGTTACAACAGGATTGGTACTTACCACTCTAACCCTGTAACCAGTACTATTGATGGTTACATGATTCAGCAATGTACATTTAACAATGGAGTCCGACTTTGTAGAAGTGATAAAACCAATTACATTCGGTGTTACAGGAAATACACCATTTGGATCACTTAACTCTACATTGAACTGGTTACCTGCATTATAGGTTCCAGTGGCATCAAAGGAAACGTTTATCGAGTCTTTGGCACATTTTACTTTTACACTAATACTGCTAATATTTATTACAGGTCCCGGAATACCCGGATTCACTATAAAGCTGTCTACATAATTCAAGCTCCACGCGTGTTGATCATCCATGGTCCTGAAGAAGAGCTTATGTGTTCCTGTTGTAAGACCAGTAATATTTGCAAAAAGGTTAAAGTTAGCAAGTTGGTTCGCAGGGCTCAAGGCAACTGGTTTACCTTTTCCATAGCCCGGATCTATATCCATATAATATTCCATGGCGGAGATGATCCTTGAAGGTGCAGGTTGATTATTATTATATGGTTTTAGGAACAACCATTTATTATCCAGGCTCCATACTCCATTGGCATCAAGGCTTCTTACCCCGATGATATGAACTCCCTGGGAAAAGCTGGTGAAATCTAAAGTAAAGCCAATATTTGAAAGATCCTGTCCGGGTGTAACAGGTATAGAGACCCCGTGACCATAGCCCGGGTCATTATCTACAAAATATTCTACCCTATTAATGTTTGGCACAGGAGCAGCACCGGTTCCAATATATGGCTTCAAAAAAAGCCATTTATTATCCAGGCTCCAGGCTCCATTTGCATCCAGGCTTCTTACACCAATAATATGCACCCCGCGGGTAAAACTTGTAAAATCAATGGTAAAGCTAAGATTTGGTAAATCTTGTCCTGGAACTATAGTGAGCCCGGTACCGTTACCGTATCCCGGATCATTGTCTACAAAATATTCCACCCGGTTAATATTAGGAATTGGAGCAGTTCCGGATGAATTGTAGGGCTTCAAAAAAAGCCATTTATTATCCAGGCTCCAGGCCCCGTTAGCGTCCTTACTGCGCACACCAACGATGTGAACTCCTGTAGTTAGAGGAATCAAATTAATATTAAAACTTGTGGTAATGTCTGTCGTGCCACTAAAAGATACAGCGGTGGCATTACCATACCCGGGATCGGAATCCACGAAATATTCAATATTGTTGATATTTGGAACCGGGTTTGACGAAGTACCTGTATATGGCTTTAAAAATAGCCATTTATTATCCAGGGACCATGCACCGTTTGCATCCCTGGTACGTACACCAACTAAATGTACACCTACAGTTAGTGGTACCATGTTAATGGTAAATGAGGTAGATATGTCGTTTGTGCCTGAATAACTTACTGT
>JADGPY010000491.1 GCA_017882205.1 Chitinophagaceae bacterium | reverse complement strand
CTGCGCTGTGGAGCAGCCCAATAACCTTGCCTGTAAACATATTGATTGCCACGCCAAATCCATTCACCCTCTACCCAAATGTGAGAAGAACTTGGCCTTGCAGGACGAGCGTAAACCGGAGGTTCGGGCCTCGTTCTAACAACAACGGCAGTTGGGCCACAGCTGCTAAAAGAAAGAGCTATGCCTACTATTAAACATAATTTTAAAAAGGATTTTTTCATATAATGTTTATTTATTAGAGTGGGAATATAGCTAAAAGTTTAAAAGAGCGTACAACCGTTTTTATTATTAATTTGCGAGGGCAAAGATGTAAATAATTTTTTGATAGTTCCTACTATTTTTGGTCCTCCCGACTATTATGAAATGATAAATGACATTCACTTTCCCCTCAGCATTACCGGTCATGAACTGGATGATTACTTAAGCCGCGGCTGGTATCGCATGGGGCAGACCATCTTTACATCTGATATTATGCCATTCAGCGGCAACCTACACACGCTGCACTGGTTGCGCATTGCAGTGCAAAAGGTACATTATGGCAGAAGCCAGAAAAAGATCCTGGGGAAAAATAAAGACCTGGCTGTTGAAATAAAACCTTTCTCGATTACACCTGAAATAGAAGAGTTGTATGGGCTGTATAAAGCATCCATCAATTTTAGTGTCTCCAGTTCGGCAGAAGCTTACCTGCTGGACGGAGCTATAGACAATATTTATAATACACAGGTCATTGAAATCAGGGATGGCGGCAAATTAATCGCAGTAGGTTATTTTGACACGGGAGAAACCAGTATTGCAGGGATACTTAATTTTTATCACCCTGAGTATAAAGCAAGAAGCCTGGGAAAATACCTGATGCTGCTGAAAATAGAACATGCCCGTAAGCTGGCAAAAGAATGGTATTACCTTGGGTATATAGCCAACGGTTATCCGAAATTTGATTACAAGCTATTTCCCGATATCAAGGCAACAGAAGTATTTGAAAGCGCCACAAAAGAATGGCTGCCTTTTTCATTGCCGTTGACCTCTGGTATTTGGGAAGCCAAGATGGTTGCTTCGTACTATTTACGTTTGTAAGTCGCGAACCATGTAGCTCCATCATGACACCAGTAAAACTCGTAGGTACCTTTTACTTTCCAAACTACAGAAGTTGCAGGCCCCTTTTGAGCATACTCAATATTAACCTGGTCTTTTGAATCTAAACTTATCGTGATAGTGCCACCGTATTTAACCACTTTATCAAAGTCTTCATAAGTGTTTGTCCAACTTCCAGTAATAATATTGCTCTTGATTGTTCCTTCAAAGTTATCTACATCGGTGAATGATGTATTATGATTTAGATCGGGTTTTACATTGGCGCCACTGCCGTGGGCGGATGTTCCGCTGACAGATATGTTAATCGTAGACGATGGCACCCTTACATCCACCCATGTTCCGGATAAGTTACTACTTGTTTCAGGCTGAAGATATACAGTAAATATTTTATCCCGCTCATTACCCCCTTTCAAAAAATCAGCCGTAACATCACTCCATTGCTCCATATATCCATTTGCCCTTGCTTTTACACGGAAGGGAGTATTATTCAAATACTTGCCACTTATATCAAATTGAACTTCACCCTTGCTGTTTGTTGCATCTATGGGAGTAATATTAGCAGATGCATTATCACTTATTAATATACTGGCGTTGCTAATGGGCTGATCGGTATTCTTATCAAGAGCAAGAACAGTGAATTTGATATCGCCATCGTCTCTCTTTTTCAAATAAATGGTAAGGTCATCCTCTAACGGCGGTGAATACCTGTAATTATCTCCACCGCCAATATATGAATTAGTGGCAGGTTCGTAGCCGTTTGCATTTACTGTAACCTTTCCATCTTCGCCCAGGGCTAATACATTACTAAGATTTGCTAAACCCATGTCATTTGTAATACCTCCGGATAAAGTCGATGTAACGGATCTGACATCAACAGAAGCCTTTGGAACCGGGGTATGATCTTTTTCATCAAATACCCGTACAGTTAAATTCCTGAGTTTACCTTTTTTACGTTTCAATTGGAAAGACAGAGTGTATTCATTTATATCACCCAAACGGTTTACAGTAACTTTTTGATCTGCCGCCTGTTCAAAATTATCATGCTTAAGTGAAACAATATATTCCCCGCTGGATTTCACCAGCAATGAAACAACTCCTGATTGATCGGTACTACCTCTTGCGAAATCATTGAAACCTGGCCCTTCAGCAGCTAAGGTTGCTTCGGGAACCGGATCTCCTTTTTCATCCATCACGGAAACTTTTATTGTCTTGCTGTATTTATCCGTTATCAAAATTGCATTTACTGTATACTGGCTTATTTTATAATTCATATCTACCGTTGTTGTGAACGCTTCAAACCCATCCTTAACAATTGTAACGGTGACGGTCTTATAATTATCAATCAGAAGTACATCAAACGAAACATTGCCATTGCCATCGGTGCTATTAACATCATTCTTTCCATCCCTGCTACCACCTAGTGTTACCTTAGCATCCGCAACTCCACGACGTTGTTTATCATCAATTACAGAAACGTTGATTCTGTTGTAGCTTGATTTTAATGAAACTACCCGGCTGTAGTTGTCCCTATCACCGGTAATTTGAAAGTTGCCTTTATATTTAGAATGTCCGCTAATAATCTCACCGTCGGAAACTTCCAGCGAAAGAGTAAGGTTATTTGATAATACCACAATATCAAACGAGGCTTTCCCTTCAATATTGGTAGTCCTGGTTTCTTTAAATAATCCTTTAAGAATAACAACTGCTCCATCCAATGGCCTTCCGGTTGAAGCATCCAGAACGGTGATATCTATGTGTTTTTTCAATCCTTTTTGAGCGAAAGAATTATTTAAAAATAAAGTCAGGATGATAACACCCAGGTAAGAATAAATATTCCGGCCCATAGAAGTAATTTTAAGTGTTAATAACGCCTTACAATAAGAGTCTTCAGAAGATGGCAGGTCATTTCTATAGCAGAGGTAGAATAAAAATATGAAAAATAGTTAAGTAATAAAAGCTATCCTGCGTTCCATAATAATGATTGATATCATTTCTAATAACCTCTTAATTCTGAAGCAATTCTGAAGTTGGGTATTAACATATAGTTGTGTGTTTCTCCTAAACAGATGCCGTCTTATATGTATTGTTTCACAATTAAAAACAACAATCATGAAAAAGATTTTTACATTAGTATTTAGTGTTGGGCTTTTGACATCTGCATTCGCTCAAACCAATCGTCATCAACAGGCGCCACAAAATAATTCTAACGGCTACCAGCAGACGCAACCACCTGTAGCTACCCAACGGGGTAATCAAAATGGATATTCTAAATCCTATGGCAGCAACAGTGGTTATAACAACCAAACTGCCTCAAGGAATGATGACCGCAATACGGCTCAATGGAACCAACCCGCCAAACAACAATATGGCTATGATCGTGACCGTGAAACGAGGGATAGAGAGATGATGATGAAAAGAAATCAACATTACACTTCACGTTTTGATAACCAAAAAAGGAATGATTACAGAAATGATGAACACAGGGATGGAAGAAATTGGTAATTAATTAATAAACCAGCGAATACAAAACCCCGTTATGCGGGGTTTTTTTATGGGCTTCAGATGACCCCTGAGTGTGTTGTTGGATCCAGAAGTATTTAGTTAACCTGCTAAAAATTAATCGTTAGGATAGTATGAGTAATTTATGTCTCCATGGGTATTTATGGGTAAATATTTGGGTATTTGCTTATTTTATGGGTATTATTGGGTATATTTATGGGTATGAATGCTACTAACATCGTCATTACTCCTGAAATACTTTCGCTCATTTCAGGCCTCGATGAATTTAAAGGAGCCTGGAAGGCGTTGGGACAATTAGCGCCCGAAAAGCTTCTGGCGTTAAAAAAAGTAGCTACCATCGAAAGCATTGGCTCCTCCACACGCATTGAAGGAAGCAAGTTAAGCGACCTGGAAGTGGAAGTGCTATTGAATCACTTCCAGATAAAATCTTTTACTTCAAGAGATGAACAGGAGGTCGCTGGATATGCGGATGTAATGAACCAGCTTTTTCAAAACTATGAACATATCCCTCTCACCGAAAATCACATCAAACAATTTCATCGCGATCTTCTTCGATATAGTGAAAAGGATGGCTGGCACCGGGGAGAATATAAAAAATCTATTAACCATGTAGAAGCATTTGACGCAGATGGCAAAAGTCTTGGAGTAGTGTTTGAAACAGCCACTCCTTTTGATACACCGTTTAAAATGGAGGAATTGGTAACATGGGCCAGGCAGGCAATTGATAACAGGCAGATGCACCCATTACTTATCACGGCTGTTTTTGTGGTTGTTTTTTTAGCCATCCATCCATTCCAGGATGGAAACGGGCGTCTTTCGCGCGTACTCACTACCTGGATGTTGCTAACTGCCGGTTATGTGTATGCGCCGTATAGTTCGCTGGAAGCAGTGATTGAACAGAGCAAGAATAATTATTACCTCGCACTTCACCAAACCCAGGGAACTTTGAAAAATGAAAAGCCTGACTGGCAGCCGTGGATCTTGTTTTTTCTCAAAGCACTGAAAGAGCAAAAGGACCGGCTTGAAGTAAAAATTGAGAGGGAAAAAATGTTGCTTGGCACATTGCCGGAGTTATCATTACATATTTTGGAACATGTAAAATCAAGAGGGCGCATCACTATAAATGAGGTAGTCACATTAACAAAGGCAAATCGCAATACCATAAAGAAACACCTGGAGAATTTAGTAGCTGCAAAACATCTGCAAAAAAATGGAACGGGCAAGGGAACGTGGTATAGTTTACAATGAACGCTACCCTGCACAGTATGGTCACCAAAGAAGGGATTATTACAGAAATGATAACCGTAGAGATAGGAGAGATTGGTAAGCCATCTTCCCAGGCACGAAAGAGAGAGTGGAATAACGTTAATTGATCATGTGTAATGAGAGCCAT
>JADGPY010000490.1 GCA_017882205.1 Chitinophagaceae bacterium | reverse complement strand
TTTAGAGAAATCCAAAAAAAATCATCCTTAGAAACATCATTTTTCAATATAGACCGAAGACAATAAGTCATAAAAAAATCCGCAAAAAACAGTTTACATCCTGTTAGCAGATTTCTTTATGAAATAACGTATCGCTTTTATCTGGATAAACAGGAAATAAAAAAATAGACCTGGCGAGATAAACACGTTCTTAGCTATCAGTACCAGTGTTATTTAAATTAACTTAATACCTCTAAATTTACAAATTGAAAAGACTTTGCGTTTAAAGTTTGTTCACACTAATAACATCTCCTTTTCGGGTTGTAATATCATACTCATAAACTTTCCTCAGTTCTAAAGAAGGTGATGTCATTTCATTATGGCTCAGGGGCTTCTTAATATCAGGAATATTAAAAAATTCATTTGGATTCTGACCCCTTGCTTCTTTTAAACCTTTGCCTTTTAATGGTGTATACGAACGAAGTCTACAGGTCCCTCCTAACGATGATAAAATTTTAGCTTCATCAATTTCACCATTTTTCCATTTGATAGCCACTTCAAACCCACCCCTGGCTTTCAGTCCCTTTATATTGCCATTTTTCCAGGCATCAGGCAAAGCCGGTAACAGGTGAATAGCTCCATCCTGGCTTTGTAATAACATTTCTGCAATACCCGACGTACAACCAAAATTGCCATCAATCTGGAAAGGAGGATGGGCATCGAAAAGATTTGGATAAGTGCCTCCACTCTGGCTTCTTCCCGACCTTGCAGTTGGTTTTAACTGATCTGTAATGAGTTTATATGCATGGTTGCCATCAAGAAAACGTGCCCAAAGGTTTACTTTCCAACCCATTGACCATCCAGTTGACTCATCGCCCCTTGCTATAAGTGAAGTTTTTGCTGCAGAGAACAATTCAGGTGTGCGGTAAGGTGAAATCTGATTTGAAGGGAAAAGTCCATATAAATGTGAAACGTGGCGGTGGTTGTCCTTCTGATTATCCCAATCGTACATCCATTCCTGCAATTGTCCCCATTTCCCGATCTGCATAGGTGGAAGACGTTTCACTGCTTCATCCAGTTTTACAATAAGCTCTTTATCAAGATTCAGAATTTGGGCTGTCCTGATAGTTTTGGTGAACAAATCAAAAACCAGCTGATTGTCCATGGTAGTTCCTGCAGAAACTGAAACACTTGAGTGAACGGATGGAGCATTTTCCGGAGAAACAGACGGGCATACCACAAGCCATTTATGCTCCGGTTCCTCAACAAGAAAATCAAGGAAAAACAGTGAGGCTTCTTTTACAACCGGATAAACCGATTTTAAGAATTCCTTATCACCATTAAATTCATATTTATCAAATAAATGCTGGGAAAGCCAGGCTCCACCCATGGGCCACATACCCCAGAATGCCCCATCAATAGGACCGCTAATGCGCCAGATATCAGTATTATGGTGCAAAACCCATCCCCGCGCTCCATACATGTCCCTGGCTGTTTGTTTACCTGTTTCAGATAATTCCCGCACCATTTGGATCAACGGTTCATTTATTTCTGTAAGATTAGTGATTTCTGATGGCCAGTAGTTCATTTCAGTATTTATATTCACGGTATATTTGCTATCCCAGGGTGGAGTGAGCTGATCATTCCATATTCCCTGCAAGTTTGCAGGTTGTCCACCTGGTCGTGATGACGAAATCAACAAATACCTTCCGAACTGAAAGTATAAAGACACCAGTTGAGGATCATTTCCCGAAGCAAATCTTTCCAGACGGATATCTGTAGGATTTTTAACTGAATCAGTCACTCCAAGATCGATACTTACTCTCTTAAAATAATTCTGATAATCCGAAATGTGATCTTTTAATGCCAGATCATAATTTTTTTTCAGAGCTTTTTCAAGATATGCATTTACCTTTTCATCTGCATTGGCGCTGATATCGTTATAATTCTTAAAACTGGATCCCATCGAAATATAAATTGTGGCAACATCAGCATTGCTGACTTTAAGAGCCGTGTCAATAGCAGACACAGCACCGCCCGTAGTTAATATCTTTACTTTAGCCTCAAAGAGAACATTCCCTTTCACTTTTTCAAAATCGCTTGTCTTACCCGATAAAACCAGTTCATTATTGCCTTTAGTTGAGATTTCAACTTTTGATGGCCTGTCCATCGTTGCTGAAAAGCTTATAGAACCTGGTTTATCTGCAGAAATCCTGACAATGATTACCTGGTCGGGGAATGAAGAAAATACTGATGTTTTATAATTTACACCGTTAAGAATATATTTTGATGTTACCATTGCTTTTTCGATATCCAGCTCACGATAATATCCTGAATAGTTTTCATGACCCGGGAACAAAAGTCTAAGATTCCCAACAATCTGGTAAGGCATTCCGTGAGAAGTTTTACTGATGAATTTTGCATTTACCAGGTCCTGTGCTTCTTTATATTTTCCTTCAAAAATCAGCTTTCTTACTTCGGGCAATGCCTCTTTCGCATCAGGATTATCATTTCTATTGGGTTGCCCGGCCCAGACAGTGTTTTCATTAAGCTGAATAACTTCCTTAAATGGATCTCCATAAACCATTGCACCTAACCGGCCATTTCCAACAGGCAGTGCTTCAACCCATTGTTTTGCCGGGTGTAAATACCAAAGCTTAAGATAAGCGTCACTCTGGGCAATTCCACTAATGATTATACCTGAGAGGATACAGATGAGCATTATTCTTTTTTTTATCATTTTTTCAATTTGTTTATTAATGAGCTTGTTAATAATACATGAACTACTGATCAATTCAGTTAAGGGCTATAAATCTATTAATTATTTAATCCACTGCCAGCAAACTTTGAAAGAATTTTACATAAGAAAATTTCCATCAGATTTCTAAAATAAGTGGATTAGAGCAAATATACCACGCTTATCTAATATAAAAATCACTTATATTTAAACTGATCTAAATCTGTTATTAAAACTAATATCTCATTATATGAAAATTTCATCCACTCTAATGAATGCGATAATTATTACATTGATGTTTAATCTAATCCTTCAATCCTCTTGTTCAGGTCCGGATCAAAATTCACTGGATAAAAGGGAAATGGTCGTATGGTATAATAAGCCTGCTCAAAAAGAATGGCTCGATGGCTTGTTTATCGGCAATGGATATATGGGAGCAAATATCTTTGGAAGAGTACATAATGAAAGGATTGCTTTGAACGAATCAACTTTCTGGTCAGGAAGACCACATGATTATAATGATCCTGATGCATACAAATATTTTGAGAAAATAAAAGAGCTTGTCTTTGCCGATAAATTCAAGGAAGCTGAAAAAATGGCAGATGAACATTTCTATGGGAAACCTGCAGCACAACAGGCATACCAACCTATTGGTGATTTGCTACTGAACTTTCTATCAACAGGAGATTCCATAACGGATTATCATCGCGAACTGGATATGGAAACAGGAGTGGTCAAAATTACTTATACAGATGGTAAGGTTAAGATGAGCCGGGAGATTTTCATGTCATACCCCGATCGGGTAATGATAATGAAAGTATCGGCAAACAAACCTGGCCGTATATCACTTGAAGCAAAACTTAAGAGTCCTTTTCTGGAGAAAACAACAGTAAAAGAAGGAAAATTGATTATAGACGGTATGTGGAAATATCTTCCGAAAACCGATAGCTGGCTTATCGCCCGAGTAGAGGAAAAAGGACTTAGCTTTCAGACTTCACTGGTTGCTATACCAGAAAAAGGGAATATGTCAGCGACCGATTCAAGTCTTATTATTAAGAAAGCCAATTCGGTTACATTCATGCTGACAACTGCAACAAGCTTCGTAAATTATAATGACATTTCGGGAAATCCTG
>JADGPY010000124.1 GCA_017882205.1 Chitinophagaceae bacterium | reverse complement strand
TTTATCACAATTTAAAAATATCATTATGCCAAAGTTTGTAATCGAAAGAGAAATTCCAGGTGCAGGTAAATTAACTGCCGATCAACTAAAAGGTATCTCTCAAACTTCCTGCGGGGTTTTAAGTAATATGGGTCCCCAGATACAATGGGTTCATAGTTATGTAACAGATGATAAAATTTATTGTATTTACAATGCTCCAAATGAAGAAATGGTTCGTGAACATGCAAAGCAAGGTGGTTTTCCAGCAAATGTTGTAAGCAAAGTATCAGCTATCATCGATCCAACGACGGCAGAATAAGAAACTCAATTAAATTTACAATTATTAATTTCTTGTTGCAAGCATCGATTTGGTAATTTTAGTAACTGGCTGGGAGGGTTTATATGACGAGGAGTTCAGGCTTATTCATAAGACTTGAAAACTTTCTCAGTATAAGGGGTTTTGACGCAATACTTGATCAAAGAGGTTGATGACCCTACGTTATCAATATCGGCAAAGAATTCAAATCGATGCGGATTAAAACAATGCCAGAATATTGTCTTCTTTGCCTGTTCATCCAATGTACACAATCCAATTGCTTTCCTGCGATTGTCAATGTCTTCTTTCATTCCTATCCATTTATTTAGATAAATTTCATTATTGATCTCATATACATTAAACCTCGTACCATAAGAAAAGCCTTCCAAGTCTAACCACTGGGCATATACCTCAGGTTTTAAATAACCCATCTCTAATGCTTTTTTTAAAAAAGGAGTTAGATCAGTTTCATAATAATGATTATAAATCAACCTACTGAACCGGGGTAAAACGCTTAATCTGCCATATTGATAATTCACACCAATAGTTCCTTCGTTCAAATAGTTATAGGCGGTGAAATAGAATTGCAATTTCTCAGAACACTTATAATCATTTTGATTATTTACACTGTCAAGAAAAATATCTATTTCCCTCATAACATCGCGATCAATCTTTTTCTGATAATTAGCTATCAAGATTGGATAATCGCTCATAAATTTAGCGAACTGTCTTTTCTGCCTTTTTAATGCGTCAAAAACAACCTTGTAAAATAAGGTAGAATCACATCCCCTCTCAATCAAAAATCTCACGCCTTCAAAGGCCCTGTCATAATTCTTTAATAAAATATTACATAAGGTTAAATTATATATATCCTGGGCAAGAGGAACGGTTAAAAACCTGGAAGAAGAATCATAATATTCAACCGCTTTAGAGTAGTTGGAATCAACAATTGACAGCTCAGCTTTATTAGTGTAATAAAAATATTGTTTCGCGTTTTGCGCAGTTGCGAGATTGTTTAATATAAAGACGAAGAGGAATAGATTATAAAAATACTTTACGCACATATTAATACTTTAAGCGGCTTCAGGAAGATGTACAATTTATTTTCTCAAGATCCAACCAATCATATAAACTTACTTTATATAACTCCGACAATTTGTTAAAAATTAAGAGAACTTAAACTATCAGAAGCTGCTTTATTTGTTTTTATTCTTAAAAGCCAATGCTACCATGCTTCTGCCACATTAAAGCCATTAAGGGGAGTTGATGTCTCATGCTACCGGCTGTAAAACCACTAACCGGGAGTTTTGGGTTATATTTGCAGCTAAATCCTGTTGTAAAACAGTAAATCCCACCAGCATGAGCCAGCAGCAATTTAAGAAATTTATCAATCCAAAGAACAACGCGGCAATAAAAGAAAAGTTCAAACAGGAAAAGAAGGCCGCTAAGAAAGAACGGGCAGCATCTATCAACAAACGCTTTGAAGATAAAAGAGCCATGCGTAATGCAGGCGCCGGCACCTCTCCTATGCCTAAGCCTCCTGAGGAGAATAGGCGTCAGAAATATCCAACTGGCGATAAAGCCAAACCACATGGCGCTTCAGTTACAACTGTAAAGCAAGCTCAGGGAGTAGAATCTATGAACCAGATGCCGCTGAATAAATTCATAGCACATTGCGGGGTAAGCTCACGCAGGGAGGCAATTCCTTATATCAAAGAGGGCAAGATTACAGTGAATGGGGTTGTGGTAACCGAGCCGGGACATAAAGTTTCTGTTTCCGATATGGTTGTTTATAATGGCAAAAAATTATTTGTAACAAAGAACCGTGTATACATCCTACTGAACAAGCCAAAAGATTATATCACAACAACCGATGATCCACAGGGAAGAAAAACAGTACTCGATCTGATCAAACACGCCACCACAGAAAGGGTGTATCCAGTAGGCCGCCTGGATAGAAATACTTCAGGGGTTTTATTATTCACCAATGATGGCGAGCTCACACAAAAATTAACTCATCCAAGTTTCGGGATTAAAAAAGTGTATGAGGCGAAACTAGATAAGCCTCTTACCAAATCTGATTTTGAAAAGATAGTTAATGGAATAAAGCTAGAAGACGGTGAAATTCATGCAGATGTATTGGCTTATGCCGATTCAAAAGATCGCTCCATCATCGGCATCGAGATCCATAGTGGGCGCAATCGGATTGTGCGTAGGATCTTTGAACATCTGGGTTATGATGTTAAGGGGCTTGACCGGGTAATGTATGCCAGTCTTACAAAGAAAAATGTGGAACGTGGGAAATGGAGATACCTCAGCGAAAAAGAGATCAGGTTGTTGAAATACATGAATAATTCTGTTACAAGAGAGTATATTCCGGGAGCTGAAAAACATCTTTCAAAATCAGTAATCAATAAAGATGAATAGTAACCTGGATAACCCAATGGCGCATCATCCCAATGTTTCTGGCCTAAATATCATTTATGAAAATGATGAAATTATTGCTGTCAATAAAGCGGCTGGAATGCTTACTATTCCAGACAGGCATGATGAAAGTATTACAAACTTGTACAAACAATTGCAGCAATTGCATGAGAAAATATTTATAGTTCACAGGCTTGATAAAGAAACCAGTGGGATCATACTATTTGCTAAAAACGATATCATACACAAATATCTTTCACAATTATTTGAGCACCGCGGAGTAGAAAAGTACTATACCGCTATAGTGCTTGGATCATTACAAAATAAGATAGGTACAATTGATGAACCCATACTGGAACATCCTGTGCAAAAAGGTTTGATGGCAATAAATAAAAAGGGCAAGCCCTCGATTACTGATTATGAAGTACTGGAAGACTTTGGAATTTATTCACTCGTTAAATTCAGGCTTCATACCGGACGAACCCACCAGATAAGAGTGCATATGAAACATATTGGTCATCCTATAGCATGTGATGAATTGTATGGCAATGGCAA
>JADGPY010000123.1 GCA_017882205.1 Chitinophagaceae bacterium | reverse complement strand
TTTGCTATGGTGGCGAGTGTGACACTTACATCCATTTTCATCAGCATTACCCAGTCACCATCAGCATCAACAATTTCACGCCTATCTGTATTAATTACGTCATTATAATAATTCAGGTAACGGGCATATTCTTTGGCAAATAGAGCCAGGTCTGCATAATCCCGCTCATCCACCTTTGCATAATCTGGTACCAAAGCGAGCAGCACTCTTTGCTGTTGGCTTACGCCCGCTCGTAGTAAAGGATTTCTATAGTTGCATCCTGCCATATGAATTTTTTTGCGATCGGGGCGCTCCCAGCGACCTGAGCGCTAAAGCGCTCTGTACACATCCCGAGTTCAAACCTCTACAGCAATCAGGCTCTTTGAGCTTTAGCGTTCAGGTCGCTGGAAGCGCCCCGACCGCCTTAACTTTTAACCGCTCTTTTCATTCTTATAAAACGGGTACACATAATTAAACCTGCTATTGGTAGATTTAACGGTGTAATCCACTTCTATCAAAACCACTCCTTCCAACGAATCACTATCTGATACATTTACCTTATTCAAAGTAATCCTCGCTTCATGATATAAGATGGCGGTTCTAATAAGGTCAGTTATAAATGTGATCAGCGTTAGCGTTATTGGTTCAAAAAGCAACACATCAAGGTTACAGCCATATGTTGGTTGCATTACCCTCTCCCCTCTCCTCGTACTCAATAAAATATGAAGGCTACGTTCAATATCTTCCACATCGCTTGTCATTGCTACAGTGGCGTCCACTTTACTGAAAGATGGAGGAAAGCCCCATCCTGTTCCAAGAAATGATTTTGATATATCTGCCATAATTTTTAATATTTACCCACCAATGTTCACGGTGGGGCATCCAAGGACAATGGATCCTCCATGTGCCGTACTATCACCCATTCGTGCTGCCGGTTTTCCTCCAATCAATACAGTTCCTGATCCAGCGGCTATTGTATCTGGAGGTCCGACACATACACACATATCGCCAACCGTAGCCGCAGGCATCCCTCCAATTAAAACAGTTGGAGCACCTGGTGGTAGTACTGGCCCTCCAACATGAGGTACGGGGCCTGTAGAAAGCGGGCATGTATGCATATCACCAACTCTTGCTGCTGCAGCCATTGAAAAATAGTTATAATTATTAATTGATCTGCACCACTCCCCCTTTGATAGTTGTTGTTCCACTTCCATTTACTGTAACACTTGCTGCATCGATCTTTACTTCTGATCCTCCTTTTAAAGTTAGTGTGGCCGCTGCTTCAATCGTAATTCCGCTACTATCCATTGTAATTTTATTGCCATTCTCATCTTCAATCTTTATTAGAGCATCCTGCTCGCTGATCGTTATTTTCTTACCGGCAGGGGTTTCTATCTTTAATGATTTTTCATCATCATTAAAGATCATTTTCAATTGTTCACGACTAACATATCCCTTTTCAGCGTTGGAGCTGCTTACTGTGATGGCAGCAGGTTTTGCACTGCTATTCAACATGCCCAGAATTACAGGATAAGAAACATCATCCTGGATAAATCCAATAACTACTTCATCACCAATCTCCGGGCGGAAAAAACTGCCTCGATTATTTCCTGCATCCAACGTTGCTACTCTTGCCCAAACCCCATCTTCGTTTTCACTAATAGTTGGGATCCGAACCTGAACCCTGTTCTCTCCAGCCGGATCCTGGATATCTGTTACAATGCCAATAATAAGGCCCTTCATTCCTGAAGGAATCCTACCATTCTCAGCTTCTGCCAGCCCTGGAAATTTTGACTGGCTGTACCAATCCGGCTTCATTCCAAATGTAGCTTCAGTACTCCAATCACCTTTTGCCAACTCATGTTTTACACTATTTACAAAAACAGGCCCGTTGAAACGATCACCAACTCCATTTAGTCTGATAAATGAACCTGGTAATAATTGCGGATAACCCTGGAATTTTACAGCTCCGGAAACTTTTGAAAGGCGTTGCTTCATCAGTTTTGCATCAGCCCATGCCTGCAATTGTTCATTTCCCAGGTTACCTGAATGAACAAGTTTATAGTCTGAACTTAAAACATCACTAAGGTCAGTAGCCGAAATATTACCAGCTTCCTGTGCAGAAGGTTCTTCAGCCGTTACTTCATTTACTGCCTGTTGACTAAAATCCCAGCTTTTGGCGGAAACACTTTTTAGCTGGTTACGAGAATCTATATTTGCATTGTATTCAAGAATGGTAGCGCCGAATAAAACATCCAGCACGGGGTCACTGTTCAGATCTGGCTTTTTAAAGGAAACTTTGCCATCATTCACTAAACAGATCTTTCCTATAATATCCATTTGTGAGACCATGAAATCCCAGTCTGTAATATCAAATTGAATTAGTTCCTCATGAGTGATAGAGGAACTTTCTACATCAGCATCAAGGCCATAAGATCCAATGATCTCCTCAGCTACATCAGAATCTGTAACACTATTATAATGCTTGCTCTTTTTTGCTATGGTCATCATAACCACTTTATCCCTGCATTCAATTGCCAGTTCAGATTTTTTTTCGCTTATATTATTACTGTGCTGAGTGATGATCCCTTTAAAAACACTGGTCTCATCACCATGATAGCCCATCATTATTTCCACCTCTTTACCGGGAATAAAATTTTCGCCATTACTAATGGTGAAATCAGAAGTAGCCGGGTCACCATCAGAGATCTTTAAACGTACTACTGGTATCTTATTCACTTCCTTTATAATAGCAACACCCAAAACCTGTATTTCAGCGGGCAAAGCCTGTCCCTCAATTTTGATGGTACAGGTGCTAAGATCCGTGCTCTGTGATGTTGGTATAGTACGTGCTACACTCATTAATTACTTTTCGATAGGTGGAAAAAATATTGTTGTTCCGGTTTTAATTTTTCTGAAAGTGAGCATGTTATTTGCTTTCGCTACATCTATATACCTGTTTACATCCTGGTATACATCGTTAGATAATAAAGTAAAATGTGTTCCTGATTTAAATGTTTTCTGATGAGTAATGTCTGGTGATTGTTCATCTTTTGCGGCGGCGGCTTCTGTCGGGCTAATTGAACTGATGAAGTGAAGCTTTACCATTGCCCTGAGCGGTTTTCCTACTGCAGTAAAAAGCTTATAATCAATATCCATTGATTGCAATGCGCCTTTATAAATATCGACACCTCCATAAATTATTTTTACAAACGGCGGCCGATGAGTATCACTTAATATATCATAACAATACTTTTTTAACTTCTGAATCAGCGGGGTTACATCATTATCCTGGGTCGCAAATGGATTAGCAATAGCTATGCTCAATAAACCTGCATCTTTTATCACTCCTGTTGCATCTAACAATACATCCAGGCTAAATGACTGAGGCGGAGTTCTGAAGTAGGTTGCATTTTGACCATTAGAAGGTTTGTTGTTCAGATTACTATATTCCAGCGTAAATTTTTGAGAGAGGCTTTCAGGATTAATCAGCAATTCAAATTCAGTGGTATCGGGTACAGGTATAGAATAATTTTCGTCCTTGAAGGCGAGGATCTTTATTTTTTCTATCTTACCACTTTCAAAAAACATAACTAGCGTTCTTTTTGATCATTAATAAATTGTTTCAATTCTTCCAGGCATTCCTTTTTTATTTCGAGCTTTAATTTCTCAACATCCATTGATGAAAGTTTGTCGTTTGCAAAAGAATCTTGTCTCTCAGGTGAGATAGTTGCTTTTATTATCAGTTCCTTAATTTCGATAGGCAAGGCTGTAGATTTTTAGTTTAAGTTGACCATTCTAGATTCTCAGTGTATTAAAATACTGGTAGCTTAACACCAGCGATTCAACGACCACAGAATTCTCCATTGCATTAAAACTGCTTACATTCCATTTTTTTGGGATGGCATTTATAACATACCAATTAAATACAGGAATATGATTTTCATCAAGTAATGAGATCAATATATTAATGGGGCTGAAAACAAAATCTTCCAGCGCCGACTTGCACCATATCGTTATCCCGGAACCTATAAATACTCCTCGCTTAAGCGTTATGTCATCATATCTTGTGCGTGTTGGCAAATGCCATGTGAACCGATTTTGGCCGGCCTCTTTAAATGAATCCATTTCCATTTCGACATTTAAACCTGTCACTTCCTGGAATCTGGCATCATTCGGCGATTGCGGGAATATTTCGAACACAACAAGAAAATGAAACCCCACTGGTGGATAAGTACCAAGAATGTCCATGTATTTCAATTGTAGATTAAATACTATCTGGCTTCCATAACTACACCCTCGTGAACGATCTCGATGGACTCAATAGCTACTTCGTTCCCATCTGCTTTTAGATCAGTAGGGCTCACTTTTGTTGGCCATGCATTTTTCACTTTCCAAACAAATACCGGTTCGTGAGTTTCATTTAACAACGAAATAGTAATGTCCCTGCGCTCGATGGTATTTAACTGAACGGTATTCCACCAATTATAGAAATCATTATCTCCTTTAAACTTTCCTCGCTTCAAAGTAATGTTGCTAAACTTCTGCATTCCCGGCATTTTTATCTTGTGATACTCCGGACTGGCACCATCACGGTACTCAATAACGTCGGTAGTAACATCAAGCCCGGTCACTTCGGTAAAACCTATCTTGGTTCCACCCCACTCAACCTGGAAGTGGAATTTAGGTAATGGATACTGAGCCATTTCTTTTGATTTTTAAGATGATTTATTTTTATGAATTAAAGACCCAAGACTTATTGTCTTGATACAATCTTAAGATTCCTGCATTTTATGAGAAAACTTAAGAATGATAAATTCTGCAGGTCTAACTGCTGCCATTCCAATCTCCACATTCATCCGGCCTTCCAGGATGTCAATCGCTGTCATGGTTTCGCCAAGCCCGATCTTAACAAAGAATGCCTGCTCAGGCTTTGCACCTGCAAGCGCTCCCTGCCTCCATAAAATGGTAAGATAGTTTTCAATCATCGCCTTTACCTTTACCCAGGTGTTGGCATCATTAGGCTCAAATACGAATTGTGACGAAGCTTTCTTAACTGATTCCTCCACCATGTTAAAGAACCTTCTTACAGGTACATAACGCCACTCATTATCATTTCCGGCTAATGTTCTTGCACCCCAAATGATCGTCCCCTTACCTGTAAATGCACGTATGGCATTTATAGATTTGCCCGCTTCCACATCCACATTCAGATCATCCTGGGTATCATTGGTAATCAGAACGGATGGCCCAATAACGGAACTAATGCTTACATTGGCTGGTGCCTTCCATACACCCCGGTTATTATCCACAAGTGCATATACACCTGCTACTGCACCACTGGGTGGGGTGAGCGAAAAATTCTTCTGAATAGCGGAAACAATATTCCCAATAATAGTGTGTGAAGAATACAAAGTATTCTGTGCAAGCAGTTTTCTTGTATCTCCTGATCCTTTTACTTTATAGAGAACATTATATAGACCTGTAAATATTTTATCAAGATCTCCAATGGCCGCTACGCAGGTTGCCTTATCAGTACCTGTGCCATAATTGGGAACGTTTGGATCAGCAGGTGTTATAGCAGAAGTATTTGCTCCAAGCCAGGAGGCTGGTGCCGCTGCGGGTACACCATCAAAAGCCGAATACGTTTGTGTTGTAGTCATTAAAGTATCTACATCCGTATTCTTCTCATACAATACCAGGTCTGTAACATACTTTTTTAATCCTGCTACTCCATCGTTGCCATAGCTGTCGAGATCCTGTTTCAGCCTATCACTTTTTAATGAACTAGTTCTCAGGCCGGGAAAGGACAATGCCAGGTCTCTCACCATCTGCACAAGAGCATTGAATGCGGTAATCGCAGCCGGATCAGCTGACGCAAGTAAAACATCACTTTTTAATTTACTATACCTGTCTTTAATAGAACCGAACGCGGAAGTCTTTAATGTAGTAATAGTTGTGTTAATAGTGTTCTCGTCGTCATTGGATGTATTTAAAGCGGTGACTAAAGAATTCAGGGTATTATCGCTAGTGATGGCAGAAAGATCAAGTGTCGAAGAATCTGCAGCATTGCGAACATTATTCCTAAACAGGTTAAAATCTATATCGTATGAATAGGAGTTGTACAACCATGGGGTGTAAGCCATTCCATACTTGAGATCATTGATTCCAATATTATTTCTGAAATCATCCCTGGCCGCATTCCAGGTGGAAAGGTTTTCTTTCAGATCAAGCAAGGCAACTCTGTCCTGTAATTTTGCCGCCTGCGCAATGGCCGCCTGCTGAAGAGCATAAAAATCAGCTTCACCCAATTCGACAGCATCCGGGAAAAGCAGGATGGTAGGCTCATCAAATTTCTCCACTTCGGCTAAACCATTCGACAACTCCGACGAATTGGTTAGCGCACCATTACTAAACAAGGTGGTTGCTGAAAATGTATTAACAGCTACGATATAACACTTGCCACCGCCATTGTCGAAGAAAAGGCGAAGGCTGTCATGCATTCGGAAGACCTTATTCAGGTAGGATATGCTTTTCACCGCATAATTGTTATTCTCATCGGCAATTATTTTCAGATCACCAGCCGCATAAGTGTATGCAGTGCCAAAGTAGCTTTCAAACTCAAGCAATGAGGTTATCCGGGTGGGTAAGTTCAAAAGGCTTGCGCCATTCAATTCTGCCTTTTCGGTATACCCGATAAAAGCAGGAACCGCTGTTTCAACCTGTGCTACCGAAGGCGGAAACGTGGAGATTTCTTCAACATACACACCTGGTGTTTTGTATGTAGATGCCATAAAGGAAAATTTTATTGGTTAATAATTGATATATATCTCAGTGAAATAATTTTTTATAGTGCCGTCAATATTTTTCTCACATTTCATAACAGACGGTGAAGGATAAGAAGCCTTTACAGGGGGGCTTGAATTAGAAAACTCCAATACAAATGAACTATCCGGAATCTGCTTCAATTGGATAGGCCTGTTAGATGTAAATATCTTACTACTCTTCGCAAAACTTAATCCTGCCACTCCTGTAACAATATCATTTACATTATCGGATTGGGCAATATATTTCCATATGGCATTCTTGTTTGCAAAGCGGATAGAATATTTTATTTCCTTTATCAACCCTGTGTTGTCGAGCAAACTATAGTCGTTAGCAGGATCCAGGTGGCTGAATATTTCTATCACACCAATAATTCCATGTTGCTGTGCATCCAGGTCAAAATAAATGGTTACTTCCTGGTTCAGGACCACATCGGCCATCGTAGTTCCCAGCATAACAATTTTATACTTACCGTAAGAAAGTTGGGAAAGATCAACTGCTGTATCCGTTACAGGGTTTAGAAAAGCTTCATTTGTCGTGAACACATCATATTCAACCAATGTTGATCCCGATACTTTAAATCCTTTTACAGTTGTTTGCACCTTTTTAATTGGAGAAGCAAATGTATTTCGGAACACGTTTACAGATTGCATAATGACATCCGCTGAAGACACAAACCGGGTTGTTCCCCTTAAAAGCCACGAGTTCATATCTACCAAAGGATTGCCACTTCCCTGGTTTATACTTTCAAAAATATTCTCACTTGCCGGATCTTTTGCAAAGTCACCTACCTGGTAAGTAGTAACGCCACTATAATCTGGAATGGAGGCACTAAGATTTAAATCACTACCGGATTTGTTGTTGGTGAGATTTGAGAAATACAAAAATTGACCTTTACCAACGCGCAGGTCAATATTTGAATAGTTAAAAAGATTCGCATTGTTACTACGCAGGTAAAAGCGGAATACCCGATTTACATCCAGCGCTGAATATGGCTTTCCCTTGTCTTCCTTCATTAATACATAAAGCCGGTTGGTAAAAAATCTTTGTAATAATGTATCGCCTATATATTGCTGCGTTTCAACAGAGGGGACAAGGGAACAATCGCTGAAAATATCTTTGTTGAAATATTCATGCAGTAACTCTATAGAAAACAATATGCGATAACTAAGCAGCATAAGCACTAATTATTATTTTCGTTAATGGCAATGGTTTTGATAAATAGACTTTCAGCGTCAATGGCATCCTCTTCAATTCCTATTAATCTTATTTTATAGAGTACAGACGGAAGGTATCTTCCTCCAAGTATTGCCCATAACTGGTTCGATTGTTCAAAATTCAGCGTGTACATGTCTATCAGGAGCCTTTCCACTTTTGGATCAAGTGTTGGACTATTGGTTGTATCAAAAACATTCCGGTATTGAAAAAATTGGATGATTAAGGAAAGCCTCTTCAAAGCCTCACTGTACGTAGATAGGTTTACGGCAAATAGCACATAAAGGTTGAGGTATATTTTTGGATTCTTATAAACTACGGTGGTCTCCTTCCTTACAAAATTCTCCTGGGATTTACTTATCCTGTCTTCTTCAATATTTACAAGGGTAAGGAATGCATTTTGAACCGTGATATTGGCATTATTGGCATCATCACCTTGCCCCAATTGAGATACATTGGTGAGCTGAATGAAGTCATTATTTGAAGCAGGATCGAGCTTCATTCGCAGGTAAGTATTCACCTGCTTAACCAAAAAGTCAAGCGCCAGATCGATCATAAAGTCAATTGATCCATTAGAGAAATGAGTTACCAATCTCCAAGGGTACGGCTACTTAACCTCACAATAAAATTATATGTTGAAAAAGCCAGGAAAGATTCTACAACAAATAAGTTTTTGACCATTTCTCCTGTTTAGCGGCTTTACTTTAATAAAGCAATAATAAACAGCACATTAAGAATGGATAAAATTCTTATACCTCAAATTTTAAACAAATTTCTTACAAATGCAAGTAAAATTATTGTAAAGATGAAAACATTTAGCAAACGGCAAGAATATTTGCATAAACGGTAGTGTCTACCTTCCGTGTCCATGAGAAAAGTGCGATCACTATGGGAAAGCCCTTGCAGCAGCAATATCCTCTTTCACCCTGGCATCAATTTGTACTACATCTATAATCCCATGACATTCCCTTTTCTTTTTACTCAAGCTCAGGTAATAAGACCTGCCTTTTAAAACTGCGTCATCAATATCCCCATTTTTTAGTGCGTTCTTGTAGGCATTGTACGTTGATTTTTGGAACGCGACAGTTATTATGATCCGTAGAATTAGGGTGGCAAAGAGAAGGATCAATATGATAATACCCAATTTCATAGTTGCACTACAGAAAAAGTAATTGTTTTGTAATTCTAACAAAAAAAAAAGGAAAAAAAGAAGTACTTAGTAGATGGTATCATTTTGGGTTAAAACAACCCAATTTGAAAGTTATTCAGTATTTCCCGCTTCATTTAAGGACTATCACGAATCTTTAATTCAATTTCTTTTTTAGATCTTCTTCCAGGAATACTTGCTACATTCATAAGATCATAACTTTTCAAATATGCAACTAAAAAATCATTGTATTTTATTCATTACCTGGTTGTTTTCGTTTTCTGCTTTTTCACAAAATAAGGAAGCCATAAAAGTCACCGATCTGTTGAAAATTAAACAGATCGGAAATATCGTTTTAAATAAGGATGGCACCAAAGCAGCTTTCACAGTTACCACCATTGAACCAGATGGAGAAAGTAAAACAGACTATAAAAACGTGAATAAGATATTCATGCTTTATACAGATAGATCTGCACCGATAAGGCAACTGACGGCTTCAAATCTTAGCTCTTCACAACCGGCATGGGGGCCGGATGGAAAACAACTGGCATTTGTTCGACTGGCAGATAGTAAACCACAAATATTCCTGCTACCCAGCGATGTCGGTGAAGCAATGCAGCTCACTCACTATAAGTATGGTGCAACCAATCCAAAATGGTCGCCAGATGGGAAGTACATTCTTTTCCAATCAGGGAGCTCACTGACAGAAATATTAAATGATTCTTTCGTAAACCCCGCTCATTCATTTCCTACATGGCCTCTTGAAAAACCAGGCTTTGATAAGTATCATACTTATAAACCTTTTCCAAAAGCTTCACCAGATGGTAGTATGGATGAGATCAGGGCATATCTTGAAAAGGACGAAACAGATAAGAAAGCTGTTGTTGTAGATAAGTTGAATTTCCAGGATGAATCAGGTGTGAAAGGCGAATGGACATTTGAAGAGTTTTACCTGATAGATGTTCAGAAAGGAGGGGAACCAATCCCATTAAACAAAGGGTTTTCACGTTTTAACTCTGTTGACTTTACTCCTGATGGTCGTGAACTCATTATTACCGGAAACATTGATACTTCCCGAAACCCCGACCGTATTCTTGAGAGCCAAATCCTTATTTC
>JADGPY010000489.1 GCA_017882205.1 Chitinophagaceae bacterium | reverse complement strand
TTACTTCAAAGGGCTCGCTTTCAGCGGGCCTTGTGGATTTTTTATGCCGTCGTTGGTATGATGAAACAAGCTATGTGAAGAGGTTACCAACGACTTACTTAGCTTATGATTGTTGGTAGGCTAAGCATAGGGCAACACCCCATACAAATTTCAATTCCTGAAAATATTCCTGGGGTAAAGGAACTTAATCTGCGTCTTTCCAAAATTAATGAAAGTGAAATTTTAATTCGTACAGATCAAAGAGCGTTTTTTTTGAATGGGCAAGAAGACCCCAATCGTTGGAGTAGATGGGATGAAAGAATTTTCTTACAAGAATTTCTTGAATTTTATAATGCAGAAGTTATTCAACCAGAAGAACAATTTCATTATGAAACATTCTATGATTTTTATTCAGAATGGTACACGTCATTGGAAGAATAATTTTTATTTTTTCGGTGAATTATGAACTCTATTTCTGAATTCGGATGGCGATTCACTTGTCTTCTCATTAAAAAATGAGATAAAGTAATTAACTGAATCAAATTGTAAAATATCTGATATCTCTTTGATTGGCATAGAGGAACTAGTTATAAATTCTTCAAACCTGTCTTTCAATTTAATAACCTCTCTGCTGCGGATGCTTGGTAGTTTAACGATTGTCTGTCGTTATTACTTGAGTTTAGAATGGTTTCCTATTTCCATTGAATAATGTCTGTTTTTAATCAGCCTGGAATTCCTCTGTTCAGGGATTACATTTAAGGGAGGATAATAAATAGAAAAGCTTCGCCAGGGTTGGGAGTGGATTATAAAGCACGTTATTTTTAAATAAAACACGGGAAAAAGTGTTTGAAGATTATGGAAACAGGAGCAGAAATCTATGAGCTAAATCGTAAACTCAATGCTACTTTATTATTCGGAAAGGAAAAAATCAAAGACCAAATAGCCAAGGCTGAGAAAAATCTGGGGCACGCAAGGCAAGAATTGGATAAACGCCTGGATACTATGAAGGATATACCTGTCTTAAGCGACATAGGAGATTGATAATTCAGCTCTTTACTCGGATAAAATGTACACGATTACTGCTGATGAATTAATACCGCGCAAACCTAGTTCTTAAATATAACCTAAAATCAACTTTTCGAATAGTACTTCTTTTGCCCCTTTTGGTCTTAAAGCATGCAAAACATTCGAACCAAGGTCAAACCTGCATTTACTGAAAGTTGTTGTTGGGGGTTGGTAGTTGTAATCCCCACATTTTGCTAAATAGAGGCAAGTGAGATAATTAAAAAAGAAGCCGAAAAAGAGTAGGTATTTCATATAGTACATTGTAATAAAATTATTTATAAAGAAAACTATTTTTGCGTGTATACGAACCCGCTTATTTATATGATTTTTTATTTCAATAATTACCGTCTAATAAGCCAACTGGCAAATCCAGGTTATTTATAGTATTCTTTAGTAGATTACAAGAAGTACTTATCTGCAAAATCACTCGCCGTCATGAAAAATACTTTATTTATTCTTCTGTCAAGTTTCACCTGGTCAATAGCCTCAGCCCAATTTGCCACTGGCTCTCAATGGGCCTGGGTAAAGGGGGATTCTGCCCTGCCTCAATTTGGCGTGTACGGCACTCGTGGCATTTCCGACCCGGCAAATAAGCCCGGTGGCAGGCAACAGGCGGCGTCGTGGAAGGATTCCAATGGAAACCTTTGGCTTTTCGGTGGGCAAGGCAATGATTCCCGCTATAGCGGATCCCTAAACGATTTATGGAAGTATAACCTGGGGAGCAATCAGTGGTCCTTCATTAAAGGCGACAGCCTTGTTGGAGGGGTAACAGTATACGGCAGCAAAGGTGTAGCCTCGCCCAACAATACACCGGGCGCCCGCACTCAAAGTATGTCATGGACAGATGCTTCAGGCAACCTTTGGCTGTTTGGAGGTTATGGAAATGCGACCAATGGTGTAACGGATCTGAATGATCTTTGGAAATATGATCCCTTAAGTAATCAATGGACATGGGTTAGCGGAGATAGCATTGCCGGCGTTGCTCCTATTTACGGCACCCCTGGTATAGCCGCGCCAGCCAATAAACCCGGTGGCAGGCTACAGTCGGCTACCTGGACTGATGGTGCCGGTAAATTATGGATGTATGGTGGTTACGGGCTTTCCAACAGCGGTTATGGCAGGTTGCCCGATCTGTGGATGTATGATCCTGCAACCAACCAATGGACCTGGATGAAGGGCTATCCCAATGCCAATACTTTCGGCGTCTATGGTACACAGGGAGTGGCAGATCCAAATAACCTTCCCGGCGCACGAAATGCATGCGTTTCCTGGCTTGACGGAAATGGGAAGTTTTGGATATTCGGGGGAGTAAATAATTTAGGTAACAGTGTTTTTAATGACCTCTGGATGTATGATCCCTTAACCAATAACTGGACGTGGATGAAGGGTGACAATGCACTCAACGTTTTCGGGGTGTATGGCTCTAAAGGAACAGCTGCCGTGGCAAACAAACCGGGTGGAAGGCAAACAGCTGTTACCTGGACAGATGCATTGGGTAAACTTTGGCTATTTAGTGGCAGTGGCCAGGCTGCTACTACATCCGGCCAGTTAAACGACCTCTGGAAATATGATCCCTCCAGCAATCAATGGACCTGGATGAATGGAGATAGTATCATTTATGTAAACGGCGTTTATGGTTCACAGGGAGTTTACTCGCCCAATAACAAACCGGGATCTAGAAGCAGTGCTATTTCCTGGACCGACCAGGCCGGTAAGTTTTGGCTATGCGGTGGCAGCGGCTATGCGGCCCTCAGCAATGGGCTAATGAATGATCTTTTTCAATACGACCCTTCCTTAAATCAATGGAGATGGATGAAAGGCGATACTGCAATTGTTATCCCACCTGTATACGGTACGCAGGGTGTACCCTCTACGGCAAATAAACCTGCATCACGCGACCTCGCTACTTCATTTACGGATAACTCCGGCACTTTATGGTTGTTTGGCGGTTTTGGAGTTGATGCAAAGGGAAACGGAGGTCCGCTAAACGATCTGTGGAAATACAACACTTCCACCAACCAATGGACCTGGATGAAAGGCGATACGATTTCAAATCAATATGGAACCTATGGCAATAAAGGGGTTGCTGCTTCGGCCAATAAGCCCGGTTCGCGCGCATACTCAGTATCCTGGTCAGATAATTCAGGAAATATCTGGTTGTTCGGAGGCTTTGGCGCAGCGCTCAACGCAAATGGAAATTTAAACGACCTGTGGAAATACAATACCTCCACCAATCAATGGTCATGGATAAGCGGAGATAGTATTCCCGAACTACCTGGAGTTTATGGATCTCTGGGCACCGCTGCACCCACCAATAAACCGGGCGGAAGACAGTCTGCTATTTCCTTCACTGACCTGTCAGGAAATTTCTGGCTGTTTGGTGGAAGAGGAAAAGCCCAAAGTGCTGCTGGCTTTGGTGGATTACTGAGTGATCTCTGGAAGTATGATCCCACCGCCAACCAGTGGACGTGGGTGAAAGGAGATAGCGTAATTAATAAAGCCGGGATATATGGAACCCTGGGCACTACCGCGCCCACCAATAAACCCGGTGGAAGGCAAAACCCTGTTTCATGGACCGATAACTCAGGCAACCTGACGATGTTAGGTGGGAATGGCTACGCAGCCAGCCCCACAGACTTTGGTGGTTACCTTTCCGATCTTTGGAAATATGATATTGTCTCAAATCAGTGGACGTGGATGAAAGGAGATAGCGTGATTTATACCGTGGGGCAATATGGAACAATAGGCGCTGCCAGCAATTCAAATAAACCTGGCGGCAGGTATGGCAGCATCTCATGGAAAGATAATACTGGAAAATTGCTTTTGCTGGGCGGGTATGGCTTTGCCGCCACAGATTATGGAACATTCGGTGGAAGCCTGGATGATTTATGGAGCTATGATCCCGCAACTAATCAGTGGACATGGCTCAAAGGCGATAGCACAATAAATGTTCGTGGGATATACGGCTCACAAGGAATTTCTTCAGCGTTTACAAAACCCGGCAGCAGAAGCCTTGCCACATCCTGGAAAGATAATGCGGGCAACTTATGGTTGTATGGAGGAAGCGGGTATGCAACTGTTGGATTTGGGAACCTAAATGATCTGTGGCGGTTAAATTCCAATTCACCTTTACCAATTACTTTACTCAGCTTTAATGGAGAGCTTCAAAATAAAAATGCTTTGCTGCATTGGAAAATTACCAATGAATATAACAGCAAAGGTTTTGAAGTGCAGAAAAGTTTAGATGGACTAACGTTTACGCGCATTGGCTTTGTGAATAGCAATAACCTGCAGGGTATAAATAATTATAACTTTACCGACCCCAGGCTTGTTGATGGATGGAACTACTATCGCCTGGAACAGGTTGACCTCGATGGAAGATTTACCTATTCATCAATCATAAGGTTGGGTTATACCCAGTTTAGGTGGTACATTTTGGGCAATCCATATTCAGGCAATAGTGCTGTGCTGCTAACCATGGAGAAGGAATCGGAGGTTTCGTTGCAAATTATTGCAACGAATGGAGCTATCATTCAAACTACCCACTTGGGGCTTCTTTCTAAAGGTTCTCATAGGGTACCGTTAGATTTGAGCAGCGCTGCAAAAGGAGTGTACTTCGTTAAGCTGCAAGTTGACAATCAGAAATTTATAGATAAGATGGAGAAATGAATTAAACCACTTTACTCTATCAGGGTATTGGGCTCACTCAGTATTTCGATTATGGCTCTAACCTGATAATGCTGAAGTAATTCTGAAGTACTGTATTATTATCACAATTATTATTATCATAGCATACTTCATCTTTATTCAAATACTGTTTATTATCTACAATGGTGTGGCTGATATGCTTAAGGGGTTCGATGTGGCCAATAGAAAAACAGGTTTTAAGCAATGTGACTGGTTTTTCATTTTTGAAAATCCATACTGCCATAAATTCTTTTCATTCCAGTAGAATTTTTAAGTGAAGGGTTATTTACTGCACTTATCATAAGTTGGGTAACTAATTTTTTTTTTGAAAAAAAAGTATTTAGGGTTTGAGCCTTAACGAGATCACTAGCGACTGCCACCCAATCCGCCATGCTTCTGAAACATAGTTATCATCACTGCCCTTTAGCATAAGCGCTGAAAGCATCAACACAGTAAACGCACTGCTAAGAAGCATTAAAAGAATTGCCTTGACTGAAAAAATTCTTTCCTGTTTAAAGGGGATAGATATCACATTAGCTTCTCTTCCCGGTTTCAAGAATCTTTTGGAATAAATGAATTCCAAATAAAACCTGGCAAAACTTAGAATTACCGATGCCCATACGAGGAGCATGTTATCTATAAAGATCGACTGGGCCATTGGGGGTGGACAGTGAAAACCAATGCCTACAGGGTAAATCCAGTTATAGACCGGGGATATCATGGTAGGAACTGATTTTGTCCAGCAATAGGTGAGCAGCCCACAGATACCAGCATACAAAACAATATTTAGAAGCGCTCTGTCGATCGTTCTCATATTTTGCTGGCCCGTTATACGGATTAATATTTTTTTTGCAGTAATTGGAACTAAAACCAAAAGGAAAGTAAGCAGTGAAATTAAAATGAGATGCGGTAGAAAATAATGAGTAAAAAATGTTAAGAATTGACTGATTATAGAATTTGAATCTACAAAATATCCCCCCCTTGTAAACTCCTGGTAGGAAAAAATAAATAAATCTCCAATGGCATATCCTAACAATAGCCAGAACCCAAACGATGCCCCCCAGATAGAAAGAAAAAGCATGAGGATCATTAAATCGATAGTCCAGGAATCTACATAAGGTGCTTTCTCAAATCCAAAATGGTTGGCTCCGATTAATAAACCTATGAAAAATAAAATGGGAGGTAATAGCCAGGTTCGTTTTTTGAGTAAGGAAAGATAGCGGCCATCAAATAAAATTTTTCCCAGGAAGCCTGAAACTTTATTTGTAACGATGGCAGGCAATCCTTCCCAAAAAAAATCATTGAACGTTTTGGAATAAGAATTTTGTTCATTCATATTTTCCATAATTAGAAATGTAAGAATGTTATCAATTCATAAGAATGCTATCAATTCATTTGCAAGCTAATTTATGAAATGTTTTTGAAATTTTTACAGTAAAAATTAAAGTATCCTGGGAATTGTGGGCTGGTATTTAGGCCAGGGCGTTCTTTCCGAATTACTATCTTCATTGCAGGAAGAATAAACTATTTTGTTAAAAAAAACTGATATCCATGAGAGATCCATTACGCAACTGGCTAAAGCTATGTTTTTATTCTGATTTCCTAAATCATTAGAAGGGTATTACCGAGTTATAGCTAAATTTGGATATGATTCAGAGGTGTTTTGGAATGGCTATTCTATTACTTCTTTTCTCTAATGGGTATTCTCAATCAAATTGGGAATTAAAAAAAGATAAGGATGGAATACAAATCTATACAGCGAAGATTACCAATTCTAATATTCGATCGGTAAAGGTAGTGTCAACCGTTAAAGCTTATCTTTCTGAGTTTGTTGCCTTTATAATGGATATTGAAAAGCAAAAGGACTGGTCGGCTAGTACAAAAGAAACTCATATTTTAAAGCATATTGGCAAAAATGAAATTTTCTACCGCTCGGAAATAAGTATTCCATGGCCAATTAGTAACCGGGATATTGTGGTGGATTTGAAAGTTAGCCAGCAACCTTTGACGAAAATCATTTCAATTGAATGCATTGCTATTCCAGATTCCTTTCCCGAGCAAAAAAATATTGTAAGGATTAAACATTCGTATTCTTTTTGGGTAATTACGCCACAACCAAATGGAATGATAAATCTTGAATATACAATCAGTCTTGATCCGGGCGGGTCAATACCCAATTGGCTATTTAATATTTTTAGCACCCAAGCCCCTTATGACTCATTTAAAAAAATGAGGGAGAAAATAAATGATCATGTGTATTTAAATAATACTATAGACTTTATTAAAAATTAAATGGCAAATAAAGAGAGAGATGTTGCTGCGAAAAAACCGGATGCCTCCTAATTAATCTTTTTAATCGAAATGGTTGTGGCACTTTGATTTGTGGTACTTGAATTTGGCGGAATGCCAATAGCGACTATATTGCCAGGAGCTGCATTTACACTTAAAAATGAATTGTCTGCTGTGGTTTCCACTATTACACTTCCGCTTACCGCCCCATTTGTTGATTTACCAACCATAGTATAGGCTAAAGGCAACATCGTGGGAATTATTGAACCAAAGTAAAGCACTACACCTCCATCAGTAGGATAAGTCATCTGGAAGTTTACTTCATATCTTCCTGTGCTTGCCAGTGCGAAAATGGTGCCGCTAGAAAGAAACGGAGGATTAAATAATCCGGTAATGGCAGTAATATCGGGAGAAGTTTAAACGGCAGTTGTATAAGTAAAGGGTTGTCCCGCTCCAACGAAACCAGGTTGAGAACCCAACTGCACATATTGGGCCGACTGTGTGATTCCGGCTGCTCCCCAACTTGCCAAACCAGTTGCATCAGAGGTAAGCACTTTACCTGTTCCAGGTGTTCCGCCCGTTATTTTTACCTGGCCTGCTACTTCTAATTTTGTGGTGGGGGTTGAAGTTCCAATACCCACATTTTGCGCCTGTGCGGGGCGTATCAAAAAAAGCGCAATAAATATGTTGAATAAAATTTTCATTGTATTTATGTTATATTTTTTATCTGTATGGCTAATTCATAAATTTAATTCTTTTGAAATAGATCTTCCGGGTCATTGGGATCTGTCTTTTCCCATTCAGCATTTTTGGAATTTATTAATGTAGAAAAATTGGATCAAATATCGCGTTGTTTACATTTTGTAAGGCAATAAGGAAAATAAATGTTAAGAGAATTCCAATAAATAATCTTCCCAGGATGTTAATCTTTGGTTTCGACTTAATGAGCCATATAATTACCCCTAATAGAACTAATATCAAAAAAAACCAATCTAACGAATGACCTGAATAATTTAATCCTAAAGCAGATTGGGCTTCCTGAAATTCAGTTTCATCATGCCCTCTTCCTTTTAAAATAAATCGTATTGTATACATAGCCGGAGCTGCAATCGCTCCAGCAAGTATGGCCGAATTAATTTTATACCTTTTATTTATGTATAGAAAAAAAATTAGGAATACGAACAATGATGAACCAACTATCCCACCAAGAGATACAAATGATTGCAAATCCAAAGGAATTGCATCTAAGGTATACTCTTTTGCTGGGGTGGGAACTGCTCTATACCCATGTATCCAGGCAACTATACTGTGCCCCAATTCATGAACAAAAACGGATGAAATAATGGTAACAAAATAAATTAACCAGGTTTTAAGTTCTTGTTTAACGTCAATTTTCATTCTGTGTATTCTTACATTATCCCTCAAGATCAAATATAATTCCAGGAAAACAAGAAACATTCAAAGTAAATCTTAAAGCCTCGGTTATCTGATGTAACTTGTTTAAATGCGGAGCAACTTCTACGGACTTTTTATAACTCGGCGTCCGGATATCCGTCATCCTTGATTTTCAAGCATGTACATAAGAAACTTATTATTTCAATAGTTTTCCTTGATTTATCCTTCGGGAAATAGCGAAATCTGGAAATGGAAAAAACTACCGGGCATTATTATTTTATTATCCTGGCCCGACAACTGTTTTGAGAGTTTGAACTTAGCGGTTATAGAATCTCTACTTTATTAGAAACTACCGCCACAGCATTTCATTTGCTGATTTTCCTTAATTCTTGTTTGTTTTGCGAGAGATAACAAATTATTCAGGGATTCCTGATTAAAAGTTTTTCATTCTAACACTTCGATAGGAGTCAGGCCATCTAAAACACCGTGTGGGCGGTTATTAAAATCATGGATTGCTTTTTTAAGATAATCTTCCAGTTTTGAAAAGTCGCTAATCTTATGATGGTATAGAAACCGGTATTTCAATTGCTTATTGGCAGCTTCTATCATTGAATTGCTATATTGAACATCAGTTTGGGCAATCAAATGATTGACAATTGGACGATCGCAAGCATTCATCCATTTTTTTGCTTCTCCATAATTCTCTGAACCATCATCTGTCAGAAGTGTACATTCATTAATGTTTGCTGGAATAAGATATTCTTTTTTCACCTTTAAGAGATTTTGCAATGTATAAGATGCTCTTCTTTCAAGAGATAACTGATAAGTGAGAATAGTCCTTGAAAAATTATCCTGAACCAAATAGATATACGCCTTCTTGTTATCTTCAGTTTTGAATTCTGTTAGGTCTGCATGTAAAATTTGAAAAGGAGCTGCGGCCCTTATTCCAACAGAATGATTTTTTCTTCTGCTAAAAACGCGGCTACGCTTCAGGTTAAGATGGGAAATATATTTATAGAAAGTGCTAAGGCAAATGTGAACTGCTCTATCTCTTCTCATTTGATGATATAAGCTACATAAGGGCCAAAACTGATAATCCGGTTTCAGGCAATAGTCTTTAATCGTTTGCACTTCTTTTTGTAGCAGTTGAGAAGGATGTTTGATTTTGCATAAATGAGAAACTGATAAGGAGCAATTGAGTTTTCTTCTGAGGTTGGCATACTGCTGAAAATTGATATTCAAATACTTTAGTGTTTTTCTTAAACCAACAACCTCTGCCACTTTTAATATATTACTGACTACAACTGTTTTCAATGATATTCTGCCTGCTTTGATTCCGCTCATGTTATCAATCATGAATCGCTTTATTGCTATTACCCGCAGCAATGTGCAGTTTTTAAGTTTTAAGGAAAAGCCCATTTTGTTTGGTGTTTTTCTCAGGCAGAACATCATGAAAATAAATATCTTTAGTCTAATGATTATCAAAGGTTATAAGAATTAACAACTGGACCGGAGATTATCCTTCGGGTTTTATTTTGGGATAAAAATCAAAGCAGTTAGATTTCATTGTTCGTCAAAGCAATAATTCGGTCACTTGGAAGGAAGGATAATTTTAAGAATGAAACAACTCCTTTGCGGTAGTTAACAAAAAGAAAAATTGTCAATCCCTGAGGCAACGAACAGAATACCCGTAAGGCTTACTGGCGGTGCCTCTGGTGATACCGCCATTGGTGTAGGCCAGGAGGCGGGTCCAGGCGCTTGGTGTATCGGTCTCCGTAGAACTCCACCAGTAGCCGTAGTTACCAACAAGGCCGAATGAGCCACCGAGGTTACGGCTGCCGCCCGGCAGGCCTGTAAAACCGCTGATATTGGTGGCTCCGGTATTAGGGCTTGTCCAATGTGTTGTTCCGGTTTCTTTCATTGCGCCGCCTGCTGCAGCATCACCGCCTAAACAGTTGGATAGGTTTGTCCATTCAAAATCTGTGGGTATATGCCAACCCATGGGAGCAAGCCCCCTTGGGTCGTTTACTGCATACCAATTGTATAATTTTCCATACGTGACTGCATAGGTAGTAGAATCATTGTTATAATAACACCAGGCACCGGTGGTTAGTGCAGCCCATGCTGCATTATCGGTAACTTTTGGAATAGGGTCGCCATTTCTATATGAGGCTACATCGAGGTTTTTGGTCACCCAGCTTTGGCAGCATATCCCTACAATTGGATAATAAGTAGTGACGTCGGAGGCTGTTCGCCAAACACTTCCATCATAAACCTGCAATTGTTTACAATCTATACACCATATTTGAAGCCCGGCAATCGGGCTTGGTATTGCATCTCGCTGTACACTGGTCATTCGGGGGGGGTAATAATCCTTTGGACGTGCTGCTTACGTCCAACTGCGCTGATGCTTGAGGAGTGGTAGTACCTATGCCAACATTTTGTGCCTGTGATGTAGAAACGAAAAAAATAATTAGGAGTAAAGCAGTATTGTATTTCATGACTAAAATTTGAATAGACAAGTAAAAATGTTCATTGAAAGGTAACGTATATTACTCAGCATCGCGGATTACCAATGAAATAAATTAGATGGCTATTTGATACTATCATTATAAGAATGAATGGATTATTTCATGTGGCTATTAACTCGCCAGCCGAAGTAAAT
>JADGPY010000122.1 GCA_017882205.1 Chitinophagaceae bacterium | reverse complement strand
GATCGGTAAGCGTTACATGATACCTTGTAGCCACTTGAGGAGAAACCAGTGGATCAGGAATGTTCTGATTACTTATCCTGTAATTCGGAGTCCATAAAAAAGAACCATTTCCAACTCCATTTAGTTGGAGGGTATCAATTGAACAAATTAAAGTATCATGAGTAACGCTTAATGGAGGAAATGGTCTGACAGAAACAACTATTGAATCAGATCTTTTCTTTGCACAGCCGGTAACACCCACAGAAACAGTGTATGTGGTTGTAGTAGCAGGATTTGCAATTGGATTCGATATGTTGATATTACTTAATCCCAGGGCCGGGCTCCATAGATAATTATCCCCGCCGCTTGCATTCAATTGAGTACCAGTGGCACCAGGGCAAATGGCCACCGGAGGACCTGCATTAGGAATCGCGAGTGCTTTAACTGTGATCGCTTTACTTGCACTGGCTACGCAATTATTTCCCCAATGGGCTGTAACCGTATAGGTTGTATTGGTTGCTGGAAATGCTTTTGTTGTTTGGGCATTTGGCGTTAAAAGGGTAGCAGTCGGGTTCCATTGCCACGTTATAGGACTGTGGTTGCTGGTCGCCGATAAGGTAGTGGTATCTTCTTCGCAAATATTTGCCGGGTTGACCAAAGCATTGACAGAAAGATCAAGTTTAGGGCGAACAGTAACAGAATCATTAACAGTACAACCACCTGCATCAAAGCTTACCCTGTAAACAGTTGTAGTTGCAGGGTATACGAGCGGATTAGCGCTATTAGGGTTAATGATATTTGTAAGAGGTGTCCAGCTATAAGTTCCCGTAGTAGATCCGGTTGACAGTAATTGAAGAGTGTCGAGTCCACAGTAGGTGGTATCTCTGAAACCTATAATAATAGTTGGATTGTCAATGATTGGCACCTGCGCAGAAACCGTACCACTGCATCCTTTGCTATTTGTTACAGTAAAAGTTACCAGGTAGCTGCCTGAATTTGGAAAGGTATGGAATGTATTTTGTGATGTGTCAGCAGCGGTAAGAGGATTTCCAAAATCCCATCTCCATGTATCTACAAAACCATAAACGGTAGTAGTGGCATCAAAAAAATGAATAGGAGTGTTTACGCATTGGCCAGTCCATGTAAATCCAGGGAAAAAGCCAGGGTACACCTTAACGATTGAACGTGCTGTATCGGTACAGGATTGTCCCCGGTTAACGATTAATATAAGGTTATAAATCCCTGTATCACTATACGTATGAAGAGGATTTGCCAGATTTGAGCTATCAGTGGTACCTGAGGCCGGATCGCCAAAATTCCAATAATAGGACGTTATGTTAGAGCTGGGTGTTAAATTTGAAAATGAATAGTTAAAGTCGCCGCAGGTAATATACTCTGGATCAAGAGTGGCTTGTATTGGGACACAGGAGGCTACCTGAATATGTAAAGATTTCCTTGCTTCTCCTATATAAATTCCAAACCTGTATTCTTTTACCACGGCACATAAAACATAGATACCACTGGGCGGAGCTATGCCGCTTACAATCCCGGTGACTGGATCTATCTTAACGCCGGCACCCATCGGTTGAAATGCATTATATGGAGCCTGGTATGGTACCGATTGAGGTGGATTATCAGCCGTGCCTGGATTTGGAGCTGCCGCAGATGCACCATCATACGCTGGCGCAAAAGAATATACAAGTGAATCCCCATCCGGGTCGGTAGCAGTAAAGTTGAACGTAAAATAATGATCTGCACAGATTACTGCTGTATCATTGGCAATAAACTTTGGGCTGTTATTAATAGGAGCCATGGTAGTAATTTGGGTACCTGGGATAGTGATTGACCAGGTATCTCCAACATTACTGGAGTTTACGACATTATTAATTCCCGGAATACGGCAACACCTGGAATAGGAGATCCTATATCCTTCCAGGTTTGATGCCAGCTCTTTAATCAAGTCGTAAGTAACGATCTTATAACAGATATTGGGTAAGTTAGCAATACATGGATTGCAGGTTGGATCAAAACAGTTTTGAACGTTTACATTATCGGAAATTGAAACAGCATCATTTTCTAATAATCCATTAGTACTTGGGCTAAAAAAACTGAAATTTATAGAAGGATCCAACTGCCCTGAACTCGGATTACAGATCATGTAAAGCTTCAGGGTAATTTTATACCTGTTGAAGGAAGGATTACCAATTCCAGGCCCCAGGTACTCATAGTACATCCAGCCACCCTTTGTATGAAGACTAAATCCTGAAAGTGAAACTAAAAATAATGCAACTGTAAATATATATCTCTTCATGGGCGTAGTACTGCAAAATTAAGACTCTAAATTACGTAAAAAAGCTGTCTGGACGATCATGGGAATGTTTGGAGTTGTAGATTTTAACGATTACTACATCTTTAAAAATGATAGGATGATCGTATTGCATTTGTCTGCATCCTCAAGCATTCCCATGTGTGCTACATCAGAGAGTAGATGCACAACAGATATAAAAGGTTGGTGGCACTGTTTCAATGATTGATCCAAAGGAATCGCAGTGTCTTTCTCGCCAATGATAAAAAGGATAGGTTTTCCAAAGGAGGTAAGAACCTTGGTCCTATCCGGCCGGGCGATCATCGTATGGTAATATTGGATGATGGCTTCATCGCTGAATTTTGCGGATGCACTAACCAGGGTATCAACTTCCTGCTTATGCAGTTCCTTAAACTTTTCTGAAAAAAGCCCCGGTATGCTCGTTTTTAGGAAGGCGTGAGCCCCATTTGCTTTCACAAATTCAATCGCCTTGGTGCGGGTCTGCACCTTTTCTTCATTATCGGCAAAAGCAGATGAATGAAACAAGCCGAACTTTTCCAGGAACTGTGGGTATTTTTCTGCAAATGCCAAAGTAATGTATCCTCCCATACTATGTCCGATCATAGTGCATGATGAAATATTCAGGTGATCAAGTATTGTTTTAATAACCTTCGCATAGATCTCCATTCCAATGGTAGGGTCAAAAGTGATATCATCAAGAATGTCCGAGTGTCCACTTCCCGGAAGATCGGGAATGATTAAGAGATACTCCTTTTTCAGAAAAGCAATCTGGTTCTTCCAAATGCTTCCCTCCTCACCAAAACCATGAATTAGCACCACAGGTGAGCCAGCACCTTCAACCTGGAAGTGAATGTTGCTATTCTTATATTGTACGAATTGGCTTCCCATTATATCTATTTAAGGAATAATAAAAAGAGAGACCGCGGTAGATGAGCAACAAAATTATCGGTATAAAAGCAGTATTTAATTCCTGTGGAAGAAAGAACCACAAGAAGAGCAATGCTATATCTGCAATTGCAGCAAATAGAAAATATTTCTTTACCCAAGCTCTTTGCCCATGAATAAAAAACGCTGTAATAGCATGTGTAGGCAAGGCCCAAATGATGTTGTAATTATTCCTGCACATCACATGTTCAGTCCCAAACCACATAAAAAAGATCAGGATCCCCGCTATCCCTGTCATAAAAAATAGAAAGCTATCAAAGGATACCAGGATTCTATAAACTGTTGTGTTTTTAGAAAAGCTTAACGGGATGATGATTATCAATAGAAGACTAAAAATAAATAAGGGACTGGTTAAAAAATGGGTGGTTACTTCTAATACAGAAAGATTGTAAACCTCTTCTTTCGATGACACTATAGGCTTTCTACCAATTTTGCTACTGTCAAAACTTTTCATCAGGTAATCAGGAAGAAACATTACTTCACGGTTATTCATAAAGGCATCTGTTTTACTTCCCAGTAAAAGGTCTATCCCGAACTTGCTCCATTGCTTATCATTTCGGTTGAGATATACATGGATCAATTCTCTGAAACTTGTTTTTGGTTTTACTACATGCTGAAAGTAAATAGTAGAGTCTGCCACTTTTTCCAGAAGGTCACGAAGCCGGGTAGTGCAATTATCAAACAGGAAATCGTATTTGTAGTATTTGTTTTCGGGTTGTAAATTTTTGTATAAAAAGCCAACCATCTTTAATTTTTCAGAACAGTTCAGGTTAAGCACTTGTTCGATCATACTTCTTTGTTCTTCTTTATAAGAATCCCTAAATGAGGCAAAGTCCTCTGTTGACAAATAATACAACAATTTTCCACGGATAAACTTGGTATAAAATCCAGGCTCATCAAAATTGAATGTCCCGTAATTATACACCATGTCGGTATAGCTAACACTATCGGTTATGCGAATGGCACTATGTCCGAATGTAGAATACAATTCTTCTCCCGGGCTACAGGTAAGCAGGCTTATCCTCAACCGGCAGCTATCCTGGGCTGAAACAAAAAGCGAAAGCTTCAAAAATAGTGTAAGGAGTATATATCGCAAGAGTAAGTGTTATGAATTTATTATAAGAATAGAAAAAATCTAATAAACTAATAAACTAAATGACTAACCAACCTGCCTGCCGGCAGTCAGGCTTAGCACTGACTATCTCGAATAATTCGGCGCTTCTTTAGTTATCTCTATATCATGAGCATGACTTTCCTTCATGCCCGCATTTGTAATTTTTACAAAAATAGCTTGCTGCAAAGAAGCAATATCCTTAGCCCCGCAATAACCCATCCCTGCCCTCAATCCCCCCGTAAACTGTTGAACCACCTCCTTCAAATATCCTTTATAAGCCACCCTGCCTTCAATCCCTTCGGGAACAAACTTTTGAATTTCATCTTCAACATCCTGGAAGTAACGGTCACTGCTTCCCTGGGCCATAGCTCCCAGTGATCCCATTCCGCGATATTGCTTGAATTTTCTGCCTTCGTAAATAATTGTTTCACCAGGACTTTCTTCAGTTCCTGCAAAAACACCTCCCATCATAACACAACTTGCACCGGCCGCAAGTGCTTTCACCATATCACCGGTGTAGCGGATACCTCCATCTGCAATGATACCTATATTTTTATTTTTAAGAGCTGAGGATGCTTCCATGAGGGCGGTGATCTGTGGTACACCAGCGCCCGCTACAATCCTTGTAGTACAGATAGACCCAGGTCCGATCCCTACTTTAACAGCATCTGCGCCTGCATCAGCCAGCGCCTTTGCTCCTGCGGCTGTTCCAACATTTCCTGCGATCACCTGGGTAGTCTTAAAATTTGATTTGATTTTTTTTAGTGCCTGGATTACTCCCTTTGTATGGCCATGAGCGCTGTCAAGGCATATAACGTCGACCCCTACATGCTGCAGTGCGAAAACCCTGTCCAGAATGTCTTTAGTGATCCCTACACCGGCGCCAACAAGGAGGCGACCAAAAGAATCCCTCGTTGCATTAGGATGATTGTGTACCTGAAGCATATCACGGTAAGTGATCAGGCCCTTTAATACTCCAGACTTGCTTACAACGGGAAGCTTTTCAATTTTATGCTTTCTTAATATCAGTTGGGCTTTTTGAAGGTTTGTTCCTTCGGGTGCGGTGATAAGATTTTCTTTGGTCATCACTTCGCTCACCTTGCGCTTGAAATTTTCTTCAAAACGTAGATCACGATTGGTTAAAATGCCTACGAGCTTTTGGTTAGCGTCTACGATAGGGATCCCGCCGATCTTATTTTCCCGCATCAGCCTTAATGCATCCCCGATGGTTGCATCTACTAGTAATGTCACGGGGTCCAGTATCAGCCCGCTTTCACTGCGCTTTACTTTTCTAACCTGGGTGGCTTGTTGCTCAATGCTCATGTTCTTATGAAGGATACCGAGCCCGCCTTCCCGCGCAAGTGCAATGGCGAGAGAGGCTTCTGTAACCGTATCCATTGCTGCAGAAAGCATTGGAATGTTGAGCGTGATCTCTTTTGTGAGAAGGGTTTGAATATTTACATCGCGCGGCAGTACTTCACTGTATGCCGGCATAAGCAGCACATCATCAAACGTAAGTCCTTCGCCGTAAAATTTCTTTGAATTTGCAGAAGTGGGGTTGTTAATTGTAGCCATGTGCAAATATATATTAAGTTTATTCTACATCATCTTATACAACTTTCCCGGCATCGCAACTACCACCCCCTGCATCTCCAGAGTCAGCAAAGCCGAAGCAACGGCACTACTGCTAAGACTGCTTTTAAAATACAACTCATCTATGTTTACTGACTCATGTTGTTGCAGGATATCAATGATTATCCTTTCCTGGGCCGTCAGTTCTATAAACAACTCCCTCTGTTTTTTCGGGGAAGCTTTTTTTATTTCACTCCAACCCATATTCTCCAAAAGATCTGCAGCAGAAGTAATCAGCCCCGCCTTATTACTTTTGATCAAATAATTGCAACCTTCATTTTTAGCATCAGTAATTCTTCCCGGGATTGCAAATACGTCTTTGTTATAACCATTGGCTAATTCTGCAGTGATCAGGGAGCCTCCCTTGATAGTTGTTTCAATTACCACTACTGCATCGCACATTCCCGCCACGATCCTGTTTCGTCTCGGAAAATTTTGTTTATCCGGGTTCGTATTACTTCTATAATCTGTGAGTAATCCTCCATGCGCAACCATTTGTTTTGCGAGGGATTTATTTTCAGGAGGATAAATTCTATCAAGCCCATGCGCCAGAACTCCTATCGTTTTTAATCCATTTTTGAGCGCAGATTTGTGAGCAATGGTATCAATCCCGTAAGCAAGTCCGCTAACAACTGTAACATCCTGCTGTGCAAGATCATTTACTAGTTTCTCGCAAACCTGTTTTCCATAAGCTGTAAAATTTCGGGTGCCTACAATAGAAATGATCTTGGTAGTATTAAGATCTGCAGTTCCCTTGTAATATAACAACAGTGGGCTGTCATAACAATTCAATAAGCGTTTTGGATAGGATGTATCTGTAAGAAAAATTGGTTTGATCTTAAATTTTTCAATAAACGCTATTTCTTTCTCAGCCAAAGCAAAATCGGTCATAGACTTGATTGCCCGCGCTCTTACAGTACCCATCCCTTCGATTTGTTCAAGATCCTTTCTTTTGACTCTGAATATCGAAGCAGCATCTCCAAAATGATTTACCAACGCTTTACCTTGCACATCTCCAATATTAGGTACAAGGGTAAGGGCAATTTGATATAGCAGGTCTTTGTGCATACCTGCAAATATTTTGATTTTTTCTGGAAGATAGAATGAGGTTTTCCTCCGATGATGATCGATCCTTTTATTCTTTTTGATAAATTATACCTTTATTAATAATTTAAATGGGAAAGAAATTAATAATCTTAATAGGTTTTGTTTTCGCATTAGTTGTAGTATCTATCAAGGAACAAAAGCGTTGCTTTCTATATCTATTGTGATATATTCATTTAAAGCAGAGATAGACCGGAAATTTGAACAAAATTATTTATTAAATTTGAGTATGTAAGTACAGGCCGTTCGATATTACCCAATGGCAAGACTAAATTTAGTTCTTACATTTACAGTATTAATGCCCGATAGTATAACGGTAGTACATCAGATTCTGATTCTGATTGTCTTGGTTCGAATCCAGGTCGGGTAACTATTCGGGATTTTTTTTTACCAATCTTAAACTCCTAACGGCATTCACCAATCTTAATTCCCCACCACCGTCAATTCCGTCCTCCTATTCAACGCCCTGCCTTCTTCTGTTTTATTATCCGCTACCGGCTTAGTATTTCCAAAACCTTGTGAGGTTAATCGATCGGGTCTTACACCTTTGAAAAGAAGATAATTTATTACCGCCTTGGCTCTTCCTGTTGATAAAACCAGGTTGTCTGCAGGCTTTCCAATACTGTCGGTATGACCCGTGATCTGGATCTTTAGGTTGGGATTTTCGTTCATCAACCTTACTACGTTATCCAGCTCCGTTATAGAGGCGGGTTTTAACTCCGTTTTCTTTGAATCGAAAAAAACATTGTTGAGAACAATGTTTGCATTTACTTCAATGGGTTGTAAAGGAATATCTACCCTGAAGGTGGAATCTGGAGCTAATGTCGTCAGATCAAAATTCTGGGAATAAAATAAATATCCCTTGCGCGTTACATTAAACGCATAGTTTTTTCCAACAGGGAGGGTAACAAGGTAGTTGCCGGCCTCATCAGTTTGTATTTTGCTAACCTGCTGTTTACTATTTACATCAGTAAGCTCTACAGTTGAAGGAAGGCCATTCTTCGTTTTCTTGTCATATACAGATCCTTTTACCCACAATGTACGAAGCGGGCGGAGGTCTTCACGCAGTTCGAAGGTATAGATATCAAGGCCACCTTTTGTATCACTGCGGTCACTTGCGTAGTAGGCGGTTTTGCCATCGGAGGTAACAACAAGAGAACCTTCGTCATCAATGGTGTTTATGGGGTAACCAAGGTTTACCGGGGTGCTCCATTTGCCGTCTGGTCCTTTTCTCGAAACATATAGATCAGGCTTTTCGCTATATCCGGGAAGACCATCAGAATTAAAATATAAGGTTTGATTATCTGCATGAATAAATGGGCAACTTTCATTGCCGCCTGTATTAATAGTAGGGCCAAGATTCAGAGGCTCTCCCCATTTACCATTTTCATTGCGATGGCATACCCAGAGATCTGATCCACCAAAGCCACCGGGAACATTGCTACTGAAATAAAGATCTTTCTTATCTGGAGAAAGTGATGGTGATGATTCCCAGAATTCTGAATTTACATTAGGCCCAAGGTTTTGCGGTTCACTCCAGCCTTGCTTAGTGAGATAAGAAATGTAAATATCACAACTTCCAAGCCCCTCGGGGAAATTGCAGCCAGTAAACAGGAGCCATTGTCCATCCTGGGAAATATTTTGCGCTCCTTCATTGAAAGTGGTGGAATTGATATTTCCTTCCAGTCGTTTGGCAAGGGTCCATTGGTTGTTAACGAGATCACTTTCATAAAAATCTTCATTGCCATTGATCCTTCTTGTGAAGATCATTTTCTTTCCATCGATGGTTAGGGAGGGAAAATATTCAAGGTCTTTTGAGTTAATGTTATTACCAACATTCTTTGGTGCAAAGACATAATTCTTAACCGGGTGTTTTTTATCGTAGTCGATAGCAAACTCGTAACAGTTTTTGCGGAATTCGCCAGCTTTTTTACTTC
>JADGPY010000488.1 GCA_017882205.1 Chitinophagaceae bacterium | reverse complement strand
TGTTACTTACTTTCGGCTTTATTGGACGCAACAAAGGAATTGAAACGGTAATAAAAGCATTGCCCAAAGTTGTTGAAAAACACCCTGATGTTATTTATATCGTTTTGGGCAAAACCCACCCCAATGTGTTGCGACATTCCGGCGAAGAATATCGTATTTTCTTAATGCGTTTAGTCAAAAGCCTTCAACTTGAAAAGCATGTTATATTTCTTAATGAGTTTATTGACGAGCAAGATTTGTTCAAATACTTATCTGCTTCTGATATTTACATAACACCCTATTTGAACGAAGCCCAAATTACCAGTGGAACACTTTCATATGCTGTTGGAGTAGGTTCTGCCGTTATTTCAACACCGTATTGGCATGCTGCAGAATTGTTGTCAGAAGGAAGGGGAAGGTTTTTTAACTTTAATGATTCCAACAACCTTACTTCCGCTTTGATAGAACTCTTAGATAAACCTGAGGAGCTAAATGAGCTTAAAAGAAAAGCATATGATTATGGCCGAAAAATTACCTGGCCGAAAATAGGAGAAAAGTATGTTGCGCTTTCTGAAAATATTATGAAGGAAGGGTATAAGGTAATTGTAAAGAAAGATACTGTACTGGATTATCTCATTCTGCCTCCTTTTTCTCTAACTCATATCAATCGTCTGACAGACGATACAGGCATCATCCAACATGCAAAATTTGGCATTCCAAACTTAAAAGAAGGCTATTGCCTGGATGATAATTCCAGGGCTTTGCTTATGGTTTTAATGGCATATAGGCAAATGAAAGATATTCGGGCCCTTGAATTATCGCCCATCTATTTAAGCTATATCCATTATATGCAAAATGCGAACGGCACGTTCAGGAATTTCCTGAGTTTTAGCAGAAACTATCTGGATGAGGTTGGCTCCGAAGATTCTTTTGGAAGGACTATATGGGCATTGGGTTACCTGTTAGGGAATGCCCCCAACGATGCCTATTACCAAACAGGTAAATTGGTATTTTTTAATGCGTCTCCCAATTTTGAAAACTTAAAGTCCATAAGGGGCATTGCAAATACAATGATTGGTATATGTTATTATCTTAAAAGCAACCCGTCTGATGATACAATGACAGAAAGGTTAAGAAACTTGGTTAATATATTAATTAAACATTACTATGAAAACGAAACCCCCGATTGGAAATGGTTTGAATCTCTACTTGCATACGATAATGGCATCTTACCTTTAGCTCTTTTACATTCAGCAGAAATACTTAACGATGATAAGATAACAAAAACGGCGCTCAATTCTATGAACTTTCTTACGAAACATACACTTAAGGAGAGTTACTTATCGATAATAGGAAATGAAAAATGGTATAAAAAAGATGGGGAACGTTCTGCTTTTGCCCAACAACCAATAGATGCCATGGCCATGGTTTTAATGTACCATCAAGCCTTTCATGTAACAAAGGATAAAGACTACCTCAATAAGCTATACACATCATTTTTGTGGTTCCTGGGTGAAAATGATCTGAGAATGAGCCTGTATGATTTTGAGACCCAGGGATGCTGCGATGGATTTGAAAGTTATGGTGTAAACCGCAACCAGGGTGCAGAAAGTTCACTGGCGTATTTAATTTCTCATTTAACAGTATTACAGGCTTATGAAGAATTTCACGAGTCAGATTAAAAGTAACATAAAAAAAGCCTCACATAACGTAAGGCCCAATATTTTAAATGTTTATAATATTATAAACTATGCTAGTTTAACATTTACCGCATTTAGTCCTTTTTTCCCTTCTTGCAAATCAAAAGTTACTTTATCATTCTCCTTGATACTATCTTTTAATCCAGATGAATGTACAAAGTATTCTTTAGGTGAATTTGCGTCTTTAATGAATCCGAATCCTTTCGAATCATTATAAAATTTTACTGTTCCGTTGTTCATAATATGAATTTAAATTATTGGTGCAAGGTACGCTTAGTTGTCGAGATATTACCTTTTCTATTCAATTAATTGAGTTATATATACAATTTAAGGTTATCCTTTTAATATACCCGGAATTAATTCGGTGATACGTATTTTGTAACAAAATCCATCCAGATCATAAATTTCTTCTACCCACGTTTATCGCCTCTGGCAGTAAAGACTCTCTTTTGGAACAATCTTTATAATATGGAACCATTTCGTATCTCATCAAAAAAGGGTGTTCTTTTTTCTTCAACGCATTTTACGGCATACAGGTAAAGCGCGGCGCTCCAGGTCTGCCAGTCCTGCCCCATTGGCTTGCCGTCCTGGGCTTTTAGCCATTCGTTAAATCCAAAATCGACCCGCCCGCTATTGGAAATTTTTAGAATTTGGGTAAGCGCCACGAGCTTTTCCCCGGCGAGTGCGTACCTTTTAGCAGCAACTAAGACTGCAACATAAAACCCGCATACAAAAGGCCAAATACCTCCATTATGGTACTCTCCGGGCTTGTTATAGATTTCATATCTTACATGCCAGTCAGGATCTTCAGGTTTAATAAAGGGGAAGAAATTAGGTGGCAGATCAACCGCCAGTTCACCTCTTTTTCTCATGCCCGCACACTCCTCTTCGATCCATGAAATTATTTTTTCAGCCCGCGATGGTGATGCTATTCCGGAGAGAATGGCAAGAGTGTTACCGAGCAAATCGAACCGTTCGCTGCTATGAATTTTATATGACCAGAAAGCATAGTATGGTTTATGTTTTACTACCAGGCCTTCGTGAACATGATGGGGTATATTACCACCCGTGATGGTAAACCTGCTCATATCGGTCTGCATCCTGGCTGCTCTGTCGTGCTGGCCCAGGAGCCGGAGATAACTGTATACCAGGGTGTTCACATATAAACCGTATCCGGTAACCCATTGTTCATCGCGCCAGTCGCTTGTTGGCTGCTGGGCAATCAGTTGTCGGTCAGAAGGACTTTGATACTCCATCCATGTCAAGGCTTTGCTGACAGCATCTTGAAGATAATCATGTTCACCCGTTATTTTTCTGAAAATGCCAACACCCAGCAAAAACAAAGGAGTTGTATCACTTGATCCACGGTCCTCTTTGTCGTGTACAAGAGAAGGAATATGACCATGTTCTGTCTGATTTTTTGCCAACGTCTCCAATACTCTACGAATGCTCTCCATCAACTTCAGATTCCTGGAAACAGCAATCCCAAAAATAGAAAACATCAAATCTCTTGTATACGGCTCCAGATATCCCCATCCAGCGGTCCGTGGAAGTCCATGATATGGTCCGTGGACATTATGAAGCAGCACTTCAAGGGCGGCCTTCTTTGCCTCTTCTATCTCTTGCCAGTTTGCAGTTTGCATAGTATTAATTTGAAAATTACCTTATTCCCAATTTATTGTTCATTATCTGTACAAACTGCTTTGCAACTACACGGTAGTCGAAATATTCAACTACGCGCTCCCTTGCGGCTTTTCCCATTTTTTCGCGTAATGCAGCATCAGTCATAAGATCCATCAAATAGTTGGCAATATCATGAACACTTGCACGATAGTCAACTGTCCGTGGTGCTTTAAATATCACTCTATGTTCATCTTCAAAGCCAGATTCGTATCCAAGCATTACTTCGTTCACGCTTATTTTCTGTGCTACCTTTGCAAGGAATGCCGTTTTGCCATGTATAAGTGTATCAAGCATACCCATGGCCTCAATACCTATAACCGGTTTTCCGCATGCTCCTGCTTCCACTTGCGGCATTCCGAATCCCTCAAGCCTCGAAGGGGCTGCATATATATCGCATGCGCCCATCAGGTAAGGCATGAAATTTCGTGAAATAGTACT
>JADGPY010000121.1 GCA_017882205.1 Chitinophagaceae bacterium | reverse complement strand
GAAAGCGGTACTTCGGGATGTTTCAAATATCCTCCGGATTATTTACCGAAGCTTCGGGCTATTTGTGATAAGTATGGAATCTTATTAATCGCTGATGAAGTGATGAGTGGTTTTGGACGCACAGGTAAATGGTTTGGGGTTGATAATTATGGTGTAATACCAGATATGATCGCTACTGCAAAAGGAATAACATCTGGCTATCTTCCGCTGGGGGCATTAATCGTGAATGATAAGATATCTAAACATTTTGATGATCATGTTTTATGGTTAGGCCTAACTTATTCTGCTCATGCTGTTTGTTGTGCCGCAGGTGTAGAGGTATTACAAATTTATGAAGATGAGAAATTGATTGAAAATGCCGCAGCCATGGGTGCGTATATAGAGTTACGAATGAAAGACCTGATTTCAAAACATCCTAGTATTGGTGATTTCAGGAATACCGGCCTGCTGGGAGTTATAGAATTAGTTAAGGACAGAGAGACTAAGGAACCCATGGTGCCTTATAATGCAAAGCCGGAAGAAATGACCGTCATGAATAAAGTTGCCGCAAAATTGAAAGAGCTTGGAATGTATACATTTGTTCGTTGGAATTATATTTTCATCGCTCCGCCGCTCTGCATTAACAAAGTACAGATAAATGAAGGGCTTGAAATAATTAGCCAGGCATTGATGATAGCCGATGAGAATATCCCGGTGATATGAGGTTTCAGGTATACCTGAAACCTGATACCTCATTGTGGTTAAACTTCTTCTCCCTTCGACAAGAACAAAAATGAACCAAAACGAAACCACATTACCATCTTCTTCATTGTACAGTGAGGATCTAGCTCCCGTTCCTGCGGAAAAGCGAACATGGAATACATGGAACTACACCGCTTTATGGATAAGTATGAGCCTTTGTATCCCAACTTATATGTTAGCTAGTTCATTGATCGGGGGTGGCATGAATTGGTGGGAAGCGATACTGACAATTTTTTTAGGTAATACTGTTGTATTGATCCCGATGCTGTTGAATGGTCATGCAGGTACAAAATATGGAATTCCATTTCCTGTTTTTGCAAGAGCAAGTTTTGGCGTTAGGGGTGCAAACATTCCAGCCATGCTTCGAGCTATTGTTGCTTGTGGTTGGTTTGGAATCCAGACATGGATAGGAGGGTTAGCGATCTATTTAATGTTGAAAATATGGTTCCCTTCCATTGAACACCTTCCGGCTATCTTTCCTTCGTCGTGGCAATTACAGACTGGGCCAGCGATCACATTTTTTCTTTTCTGGCTGGTGAATATGTTCATTGTTTACCTCGGTGTTGAAAGCATAAAAAAGCTATTAGTATTCAAAGCCTTCTTTCTTCCCATTGCTGCTCTTGCATTATTCTTCTGGGCAGTGAATGCTGGCCATGGTTTAGGACCAATTTTAAATCATCCTTCAAGGTTCAGCAGCAATGCACAATTCTGGAAATTCTTTTTTCCTGCCTTGAATGCAATGATTGGCTTTTGGGCAACCCTTTCTCTTAACATTCCTGATTTTACCCGGTATGCAAAAAGCCAAAGGGCTCAGATCACGGGCCAGGCTATAGGTTTGCCAACATCAATGACCCTGTTTTCATTTATTGGTGTGGTAGTAACTTCAGCTACTGTAATTATATACGGTGAAACAATTTGGGATCCTGTTATATTGGCGGGTAGGTTCGACAGTAAACTCCTGGTTACCATAGCCATGATAGCAGTAGCTTTGTCAACGCTGGCCACTAATATTGCAGCAAATATTGTGAGTCCTGCAAACGACTTCGCCAACCTTGCGCCATTGGTGATCAATTTCCGGAAAGGAGGATACATCACTGGTATTATTGGTATACTTATTTTCCCGTGGAAGCTAATTGCAGATCCGAGCGGATATATTTATAATTGGTTAGGCGGTTATTCAAGTTTACTCGGGCCAATTGGAGGGATACTTATCGCAGACTATTATTTTATTCGGAAACAACATCTTGTTGTAAAAGATCTTTACCAGAAAAATGGCTTGTATAGTTTCTCGAGTGGAGTTAATCTATATGCGATCATCGCACTATTGTCTGGAATTCTTTTAAATGTGCCGGGATTTCTTGTATTGGTTAAGGCTGTGAAGCCAGAAACTTTCTGGCCCTGGCTCACCAACCTATTTGATTATTCATGGTTTGTTGGATTTGTAGTTTCGGGATTTGTATACTATCTTTTAATGCCAAAACAAAATGCGGTCGGGGCGCTTCCAGCGACCTGAACGCTAAACGAACAGCATACTAAAACCATTCTATGTCCTTATTAATTAAGAACGGCAGAGTCATTACTGCGTCTGAAGATTATATCGCGGATATTTTTATCCAGGAAGAAGTGATAACAGCTATCGGGAAAGATCTTTCTGTAAAAGCTGATAATGAGATGGACGCTTCCGGAATGCTGGTATTTCCCGGAGGCATTGATCCACACGTTCACCTTGATATGCCATTTATGGGAACCTATTCAAGTGATAATTATGAAACCGGCACCATGGCTGCTCTTTATGGCGGCACTACAACAGTGATAGATTTTATTTTACAAAAGCAAGGAAACTCATTACATGCAGCATTGGATGAATGGAGATCAAGATCGGATAAAAACTGTGTAGGTGATTATAGTTTTCATATGGCAGTAACTGACTTCAACGAGGATACAAAAAAGGAGATCAGGGAATTTGTTGAGATAGAAGGGATCACTTCTTTTAAAACTTTCATGGCATACAAAGGTGCATTAATGATAGACGACCGGCAAATGATCGGGCTGATGGAAGAAGTGAAAAAGCAGGGTGGGATGGTTACTGTTCATGCAACCAATGGGGATATGATCGACTATCTTATCAGTAAACATCGTGAAGAAGGAAAATTATCTCCATTGTATCATTACCTTTCACAGCCTGAAGTAACAGAAGCTGAAGCGTCCGAACGATTTGTAGATATGATCAATTATACCGGTTGCCCGGGATACATCGTTCATATGACCTGTGAAGGAGCGCTTAATGCAGTAAGAAATGCAACAAGGAGAAATCAAAAAGTTTTTGTAGAAACCTGTATCCAATATCTCCTCCTGGATGCATCCTTATACGAAAAGGATTTTGATGGAGCCAAATGGGTAATGAGCCCTCCACTTAGAGAAAAAAAAGACCAACTCACATTATGGGCAGGAATCAACCAGGGCCTTGTAAACGTAGTGGCCACAGACCATTGTCCTTTTATGTGGGAACAAAAAAAGATGGGAGAAAAAGATTTTTCAAAAATACCGAATGGTCATCCTGCTATTGAGAACAGGATGGAGTTGCTGTATAGCGAAGGTGTAAACACAGGAAAGATTACATTAAATAAATATGTAGAAGTTGCTTGTACAAATCCTGCAAAAATATTTGGTATGTTTCCACAAAAAGGAACCATTGGCATTGGCAGTGATGCAGATATTGTGATCTTTGATCCAAATCTAAAACATACCCTGTCAGCTTCTACCCATCACATGAACGTTGATTACTCCGGTTATGAGGGATGGGAAGTTACAGGCAAAGTTAAGTCTGTACTATTGCGTGGCAAGCTGGTAATTGATGATAATAAGTGCCTGGCAGAAAAGGGGAATGGAAAATTTATTAAACGGAACAAGGTGACACAATACATCTAGTATTATTTTAATCTATTAAATTTTTTTAATAATCAATTTTAACTAGCAGAATATGGCACGAATGATAAAATCCGGTTTAATACAAATGAGCCTGCCGAAAACAGAAGGTGAAGGAACGATTGCGGAAATCAAAGAAGCGATGTTTCAAAAACATCTGCCAATGATTGATGCTGCAGGTGCGCAGGGCGTACAGATCCTTTGTCTCCAGGAAATATTTAATACCCCATACTTCTGCCCCGGTCAGGACAAAGCATGGTATGAATCTGCAGAAACAGTTCCGGGCCCAACAACAGATCGCCTGGCTGAATATGCCAGGAAATACAATATGGTCATCATTGTTCCGGTTTATGAAAAAGAACAGGCGGGATTTCTTTATAACACTGCTGCAGTGATTGATGCTGATGGAGCATTCCTTGGTAAGTATAGAAAAAATCACATTCCTCAGACATCAGGTTTTTGGGAAAAGTTTTTCTTTAAGCCCGGTAACCTGGGGTATCCTGTATTTCAGACGAAGTATGCAAAAGTGGGGGTATATATCTGTTATGATCGTCACTTCCCTGAGGGAGCAAGAGTGCTGGGATTGAATGGCGCAGAAATAGTGTACAATCCTTCAGCAACTGTTGCAGGGTTATCACAATATTTATGGAAGTTAGAACAGCCTGCGCATGCTGCAGCCAACGGATATTTCATGGGATGCATTAATAGGGTTGGTACAGAGAAGCCATGGAACCTCGGTAAGTTTTATGGCACCTCTTATTTCGTTGACCCACGTGGACAAATTTTCGCTCAGGCTTCCGAGGATAATGATGAATTACTGGTTGCTGAATTTGATCTTGATATGATTGAAGAAGTGAGAAGTACCTGGCAATTCTTTAGGGATAGGAGACCGGAGACTTATGGAAAGTTAGAAGAACTTTAAATTGGTAATTGAAGCGCAAAAGTAAAAGAACAATAACGTTGAAGAGTATCATAATTAATTAATAATAATTAAGGAAGCGTGATCACCAGTAACAAATTATCTATAGATCAGTACGAGAAAAACTTCAGCGCTATCCATCCGCCGTTTGAGAATAAAGAAGCAGCCCTGATGGAAGCTAACCGATGTATATTCTGTTATGATGCGCCATGCACTAAATCGTGTCCTACGGAAATAAATGTTCCGAAGTTTATTAAACAAATAACTACCGATAATCTAAAAGGATCTGCACACACCATATTCGTATCAAATATTTTTGGAGGAGGCTGCTCCAGAGTCTGCCCTGTGGAGAAATTATGTGAGGGATCATGTGTATATAACCTCTTGCATGAAAAACCTATTGCCATTGCAAAGTTACAGCGATGGGCTACTGATAAAGCCATCCAGGATAAATGGAAACTATTTGACCGTAAACCATCAAATGGTAAAACCGTTGCGGTTATAGGTGCAGGCCCGGCTGGACTTTCCTGTGCTCATGTACTCTCACGGGAAGGAGTAGACGTAACTGTTTATGAGAAAGAAAGCAAAGGTGGTGGCCTCATGACCTATGGAATTGCAGCATATAAAGTAACGCCGGAATTTTGCCAGTCAGAAGTAGATTATATTTCTTCGCTTGGAGGGATTGAAATAAAATATGACCATGCAGTCGGAAAGGATATTACATTGGAACAATTACAGAAACAATATGATGCAGTTTATATTGGATTTGGTGTGGGCCTCGCAAATCAATTAAATATTCCGGGCGAAGAATTAGACGGAGTAGAAGATGCGATCAGTTTTATTTATAATATCAGGTCAAAGGGATACTCCCAGGTGCCTGTAGGTGATAAAGTGGCAGTGATAGGGATGGGGATGACTGCAATAGATGCGGCAACACAGGCAAAGCGACTTGGCGCTAAGGAAGTCACGATGGTGTATAGACGCAGTGAGGCCGAAAAAAATTGTACCCAGGTTGAACTGGATATTGCAATGCTTGATGGTTGTAAGATCCAATGGCTAGCCGCCCCTGTTGCAATAGTAGGAGAAAATGGCAAAGTAAAAGCATTGGTCTGCGATAAAATGAAACTCGGTGCACCCGATTTTTCAGGCAAGCCTGCTCCTGAAAGAACGGGGGAAACCATAACACTTGAAGTTGATATGGTTATAAAAGCGACTGGCCAAAAACCATATAAAACTTTGGTTGATGAAAATGGGTTGAAGAATACAAAAGGAAAACTTTTAACCGATGAACATGGTGCTACTAATATAAAAGGGGTGTTCGCAGGAGGTGATTGTGTTAATGGTGGAAAAGAAGTAGTGGATGCTGTGCAGGCAGGAAAGAAAGGCGCCGCCGCGATACTTGAGTATTTTAAAATATAACCGGCCAACAGGCAGGTTTAAAATTGAACAAGAAAATGGCTGATATATCTACAAACTTTCTAGGCATCAAATCACCCAATCCTTATTGGCTGGCAAGTGCTCCTCCTACAGATAAAAAAGTAAATGTGCTTCGTGCATTTGAGGCTGGTTGGGGTGGGGTAGTATGGAAAACACTGGGCTCCCAGGTAAAAAATGTTTCTTCGAGATATTCGGCAGTCAACTTTAATGGTACACGGGTAATGGGCTTTAATAATATTGAGCTTATCTCAGACAGGCCATTGAATATTAATTTAAAAGAGATCAAAGAAGTTCTTAAAGAATTTCCTGACCGGGCAATGATAGTATCCCTTATGGCGGATAATACAAAGGAAAGCTGGCATGAGCTGATTAAAAAAGTGGAAGATACAGGAGCCCATGGAATTGAACTGAATTTCGGATGCCCACATGGAATGACCGAACGAGGTATGGGCGCAGCAGTCGGACAGGATCCTGTAATAGCTAAGATGGTGGTTGAGTGGGTTATGGAAGCAGCGCACATTCCAGTCATAACAAAATTAACACCTAATGTGCATTCTGTTGTACCCACAGGCATAGCAGTAGTTGAAGCAGGAACAAATGCACTATCCTTAATTAATACCATACAGTCAGTTACCGGAATTGACCTTGACACGTTTGTTCCTAATCCATATGTAGCAGGCAAATCTGTATTTGGTGGATATTGCGGTCCTGCAGTTAAGCCAATTGCATTAAAATTTTTAGCTACTATTTCTCAGAACGAAATAACCAACAAGGTTCCTATTTCAGGTATTGGTGGAATCAGCACATGGAAAGACGCGGTAGAATTCATGCTTCTCGGATCAACTTCTCTCCAGGTTTGTACCGCTGTTATGAAACACGGCTTTCGTATCATTGAAGATCTTTGTGAAGGGTTGAATAATTGGATGGATGAAAAAGGGTTTGCTACTATCTATGATTTTATCGGTCGTTCAGTTCCAACGCTTACACATTGGGAAGACCTTGACATCAACTATCATCATGTTGCACATATCAACCAGGACAAATGTATTCATTGCGGGCTATGTTATATTGCCTGCGAAGATGCATCTCATCAATCCATTAGTCTAACTTATGGTAAGCCCTACAATACTTATGCTATAAAAGAAGAAGAATGCGTAGGATGTAATCTATGCCAGCTTATGTGCCCAGTGGAAAATTGCATTACGATGGTTGAACAACGGGTAGCCCCTGAGTATGTTAATTGGAAAGAGTGGCAGAAAAGAGGGTTACCATTGAATGATCACTAATTAACCTGAACACTTTAACCAGCAGTTTGTAGATAATCTGTTTAAGCATAAATAATCTTCAATAGTTCAAAAAACTCTTTTTCTCCGATTTCTTTTACTGCACCTGGAGCAAGATCTCCTAATTCCATATCTTCAATACTCATCCGGATAAGTCGCTTACAACGATTACGAATGGCAGCAACCATTTTTCGTACCTGGTGGTATTTTCCTTCCATTAATGTGATGAGTAACCATG